>CAYWYT010000012.1:0-20347 GCA_964462665.1 uncultured Woeseiaceae bacterium
AATCCGCTGCGCGGCCAGAACAATGTGCAAGGCTCCTGCGACATGGGTTCGTTCCCGCATGAACTGCCTGGCTATCGCCCGGTTCAGGACGACGAAGTACGCGGCAAGTTTGAGAATCACTGGGGTGTGACCCTTGACCCTGAGCCAGGTTTCCGAATTCCCAATATGTTTGACGAGGCCTGCGCCGGCAATTACAAAGGCATGTACATCCAGGGCGAAGATCTCGCCCAGTCAGACCCAAATACACATCATGTTGAAGCGGCACTCAATGCGATGGAATGTATCGTCGTACAAGACCTGTTCCTCAACGAGACAGCCAAGTTCGCACACGTCTTCTTGCCAGGAACGTCTTTCCTCGAGAAAGACGGCACCTTCATCAATGCCGAGCGACGTATAAATCGCGTACGCCCGGTTATGAAAGCCAGACAAGGCAAGGACGAGTGGTTGATCACTCAGGAACTTGCCAATGCGATGGGCTATCCAATGAATTACAGCAGCTCCGCTGAAATCATGGACGAAATCGCAGAGCTAACGCCGGAATTCAATAACGTCAGTTTCGATTTTCTCGATCGCGTTGGCAGTGTGCAATGGCCATGCAATGAAGAAGCGCCGATGGGCACGCCTATAATGCACGTCGACAATTTCGTGCGCGGCAAAGGTTTATTCGTCGAAACCGACTACGTGCCGACGGAAGAGCGCACGAATCGTAAATTCCCGCTGCTACTGACAACCGGTCGAATCCTGTCGCAATACAACGTAGGTGCTCAAACACGTCGTACTGACAACATGGTTTGGTACAACGCGGACTTGCTGGAAATTCATCCGAGTGATGCGGAAATGCGTGGTATCAACGAAGGCATGTTGGTCTCGCTTTCCTCTCGCAAGGGCGAAATCGCTCTGGCTGCTACTATTACTGAGCGCGTACAACCCGGTGTCGTTTACACCACGTTCCACAATCCGGAAACGGGCGCCAACGTAGTGACTACAGAGCACAGTGACTGGGCTACGGATTGTCCAGAGTACAAAGTGACCGCGGTGCAAATTACGCCGGCGAAACATCGTACTGACTGGCAACACGCGTTTGACGACAACGCCAAGCGCCAGGCAGAGTTCCTCGAGACAGCCGAGTAGTAAGGCCATAGTCTGGTCCTGTGAGTAGCGGACCAGTCTCGATACGCATCCGTCACGCTAACGCGCCTATTTAGTGTGACGTAGTTCTCAGTTCATTCCTTGACCGAGTTCAAATTATATTTTTTTTGAAGTGCACCACACCATTCATTTCGCAATAAACGCATCTTCTGGTCTTGATAAACCATATTTGCTACGTGAGACCAGTTATGCAACTACCTACCATTACCTCCGAAAGACTGCCGATGGTTTGCTTCTTGTTCGGGCTATTGCTCAACTCGGCGGCACTGCTTATGGGCTTAGATAGTTTGGTGGCCTTTGCAGGCCTGATCATCGGATGGCTGTTCTGTGCGTTCGGTCTGATTCTGTTCGTGCTGCAGCTTCAAGAGCGACCGAGGGGATCATCGGCAACTCGATTGTCTGCGGATTTTATTTCGGCAGGTTCTACTGTCCAGATGCCTTCGCCGAAAGTCGATAACCCATGATCTAAGAGTAGATCGCCCCGGCGTAACATCGTACCGATTGAAGTCACAGCCGAAAGCAGCCGTTCAAATGCTAGTATTGACCAAATTAGAAACGGTGGTCGTTATGCTGTCTAGCCTAACGTGGTTTGTTTCATGATCTTGGATCGAATTGATGATGATGAAAATAGAGACGATTAATCCCCTACGCCGGAATCTCCTTGGATCACTGGTCTGCGGTGCACTGGCGATGAGCTTCACGCGGTTTGCCAGGGCAGCTGCGGAGTCCAAACGTATCGACGTCTGGAAAAGTCCGACGTGTGGCTGCTGCAAAGACTGGATTACGCACCTGGAGGCCAACGACTTTGCAGTGTCAAGTTTTGACGAAGGCAACAGTGAAGCGAGAAAACGGCTTGGTATGCCGGCTCGCTTCGGCTCCTGCCACACCGCAGATGTTCAAGGGTACGCGATCGAGGGCCATGTGCCGGCGAGGGAAATTTACCGTTTGCTGGAGGACAAGCCAGATGCGATCGGTTTATCGGTCCCGGCGATGCCACGCGGTTCGCCGGGTATGGACGGGCCTGCCTACGGCGGAGTAAAAGATCCGTACGATGTCTTATTGATCGATTCGAATGGTATGGCGAGCGTCTTTCAGTCTTATCGATGACAGGCTGCGGGTTTAGGGGCCGCTTCTGGCCGAAAGCGGACCCTGGGCTGACAAACTAACGAACGACCGCTACTCATCAAATGCGGACGGCCAACCGCAACAACCATCTTCATACCAATACCAATGAGTAACAAATTTCATGACAAGTAAAACAGTAGCAATAACGCTACTAATCTTCATACTCGTTTTTCGAGTATCAGCCATGGTCAGGAAAAAAGCGATGCAGACCTCGCCAAGGCAACTCAGAATCCGTTGGCCAGCATGATCAGCCTGCCGTTTCAGAACAACACAAATTTCGGCATCGGGCCGGACGACGACACTCAGAACATACTAAATATCCAGCCAGTATTGCCTTTCTCTCTCAGCGAGGACTGGAACCTTGTTACGCGCACGAACGGCTTGGGGGACATTACTTTGACCGGTTGGCGGTTCCGGAGAAAAGGATGTGAATTTCTTCACCTTGCAATATTTCGTCAACTACAACATGGATAACGGCTGGTATCTCACGTCGGTGCCGATTATCACCGCCAATTGGGAAGAAATTAGTGACAACACCTGGACGGTTCCCTTCGGCGGTGGTGTCGGCAAGATTTTCGGTATTGGCAAGCAACCGCTCAACGCTCAGGTATTGGCCTATTACAACGTCAAGAAGCCGGACTTCGGTGCCGACTGGCAACTCAGACTGCATCTGCAGCTGCAGCTGCAGATGTTGTTTCCAAAATGGCGCGATAGCGATGCATGACATCATCGGAGATTATCAGGCGTACTTTGCGCTACAGCAGGCACGCCTGAGCAGTCTCCAAATCGATATCTCGGGCTGCGAGATGAGCCATCTCGCCTACAGAACAGAGACTTACAAAGAGTATCTGCAAACAAGAGATAATATAGAGCGGCATTGCATCTCCAACATTGAGAACGTCTGGAATGGCCGCCCAATTTCTATAATGCAGCTTAAAGAGCCCCTGGCATTGAGTGAAGAATTCGAAGTTCGTGTGATTGAGTTGATTCCGCCGCTACATCGGCGCGTTTACAAGATGGGAATGGAACATTTTGGTGTTGTTATCGGCGACTCTGTCGACAGGTTCTCGCGCGAGCATCGCGCCGCATTGACCGGCCAGCAGTTTCAGAGCGAGGAATGCGAGCCTTACTACGTCACGTTCTTTGAGGACTTCACCATGGTTAAGTTTTATGAAAGACCATTGCTTGAAATTTGCGAGAGACAACACGGGCGATCCTATGCGGGATTTTCTCATGTGGAAAACTGGAATTTAGCTAGCAATGAAAAATAAAACTGTTTCGCTTGTTCTCGGTAGCGGCGGCGCGCGAGGCCTCGCACATATCGGCGCAATAAGATATCTGGAAGAGAACGGATACGACATTCGCTCGATCAGCGGTTGCTCGATGGGTGCATTGGTTGGCGGTGTTTACGCGTGCGGACAGCTCGATGCATTCGAGAACTGGGTTCGCGCAATTACAAAGTTCGATATGGTCAGACTACTTGACGTTTCCTGGGGCAGAGAGGGTCTCGTCGATGGCGAGCGAATTATTGGCGTACTCAAGGAACTCGTCGGCGACCGTCTGATAGAGGAGTTACCCATCGAGTACACGGCCGTTGCGTCGGACATTCAGCGTGAAAAGGAAGTCTGGCTGAAACGAGGCTCTCTATTTGCGGCTATCCGGGCGTCAATTTCATTGCCGCTGTTCTTCACACCGTTCGAACTCGATGGCGTGAAGTTACTTGACGGTGGCATCCTCAATCCGGTGCCAATTGCACCGACATTTGAGGATGGCACTGACATGACGATCGCGATCAATCTCGGCGCCCCGCCGACTGGCAAATCGAAGCACACACAAAAGCCGACACCGACTGAGGTTGCCGATTCTCCGGACGACAGTGTGCATGCGAAAATCAACAACTTCATCGACGGCCTGAAGAACCGAGTGTCGCCAAACAGCGCCGGCGGCTGGACGATGCTTGATATCGCCGATCAAACTTTTGACGCTATGCAAAGTGCCATTGCCCGGCAGAAGCTGGCTGCATACCCTCCCGACCATGCGGTACTGATCGCGCGCGATGCTTGCGGCACGCTGGAATTTGATCGCGCCGATGAGATGATCTCACTCGGCTATCAGGCGATGGCAGATAGTCTCGCCGAGTCATAGAAAGCAGATTTATTCTCTATGTCCAATTCCGTTGACTCGCTGCGCATTGATCGATGGCTGTTTTACAGCCGGTTTTTCAAAACTCGCAGCCGTGCGACTGCCGCCGTTACAGGCGGGCATGTAAAACTCAATGACGAGCGCGCAACGCCGGGCAGTCGCGTCAAACGCGGAGACCGTATTGACCTTGTGCGTGAACGCCTTCTGTACTCGCTTGAAGTCGTTGCAATACCGAATCGTCGCGGCCCGGCAGCAGAGGCACAAGCCTGTTATCACGAGGATGAGGAAGTGATTCGGCAGCGGGAGCTTCTGTCCGCTGCGCTCAAACAGGATCGAATGCTAACCCCGCGGACAGATGGCCGCCCCGATAAGCACACGCGGCGAAAGTTACGAGAACGGAACAGAGAATAGCGCGCTATGGCGCAGCAATTATTCGTCCGCTGTCTCTTCGCGAAGTAACCAATTGCCGACCGGGTCTCTTAGGTAAATATCGAAAACGTAGAAGCCGATTCCGAGCAGGATAATTCCGAGTGGTGGGTGGTAACTAAACAACGGTATGAACCAGATAATCGCGACCACCATATTTGCGATCGAGTCGCCCATGAATCGGAACACAAATTCAATCAGGTGATCGGTGATGAAATCGATGAGGCCCTCGGCCTGCATCACTTCTTCTAGAATGCTACGGGCTTCGAGATAGAGAAAGGTTACAGCATAGCCGACAGCATACAGCCCGCCGCCGTTGGCAAGCCACACTTTGGCTAACCAGCGGCGGTGCCAGGGAAGCTTACTCTGACTCTGACTCTGACTCTGGCTCTGGCTCTGGCTCTGGCTCTGACTCTGGCTCTGACTCTGACTCTGACTCTGACTTGTCGATTTTTGTGAATTTGGATCCTTCAAGGGTCAGATTATACATCAAGCCCTTTGAGCCAAAGATAAACCCGATCACCGGATCGGTGAGATTCTGCGAGTCGATGGTCTTGCCGGCACCAAGATCAATCAGTGCAACAGAGCCATCGACGCCCGCCTTCCAGCCAGTGGAGCTGCGGAACTTGTCGAGCGCGTCTTGCGTCATGAAGGCGATGACGACCGACTTGGCCTGTGCGCCCGCCTGCAGACCCCACGAACCAGCCGTCGTACGGTAATAGTCCGCCGTTTCCCCGGCGACGATCAGCGAGCCCTCGCCCGTTTCGGCGCCGAAAACGAAACCTACCTTAATAACGCGCGGAAACACCAGGTAACCAACAGCTTCCTTGAGAAAGACTTCGGAGCCGTTCACTTCATCCTTGAATACCTTGGTTGTTTCGGCGACCTCGCGATCGATCTTGTTCGCCGACCAGGCCATCGCCGCACCGGAAATCAACAAAGTTCCAACAACGCTGGCAACAAGTAACAGATTGCTCTTTCTCATGATATTTCCCTCAAACAGTTGCGGAGAATAGTACTCCATCAATAAGCGTGAGCCTATCTCTCGCGACATGAATACAATCTGAACGCCCGGTCTATTTGTCAGGCGCACTAGGAGGCATCAGGCTCACCGGGATCGGTGCACGCCGCCGGTTTGGCTGCGGCGGATAGTTCGCCGCCAGATAGTCGAGAATCTGTGCTTCAGTCTCGGGTTGAAACTGCCACAGATTCTGTGATGCCTGCATCCAGCGAATCATACCCAACCAGGTTTGCCTATCCGCGCGTTGCTGAATGACCAGTGCATGCGAATGGCAGCCGCCGCAATGCGCACGGACGTTCTCCCATCCAGGCGCAATAATCAGTCCGGTGGTTGCGTCAATATCTGCCGCTAACGCTTGCATCGACAGCAATAAAAACGCGCCTGCAAACCACAGCCGGCTCATACCGTCACTAACACCGCTAGACGATGGCACGCGTTATTCAAATATCCGCGTGGATTCCAGCCGGGCAGGACAATCGGCTGCGACACGCCCTGATCATCAACAGCCCGCGCCCAGATTTCATAGTAACCAGTCTGCGGAAACCTGACGCTTGCCGACCAGTGTTGCCACGCGAGTCGATTTGCGGGCTTCTCCAGATTGGCCGCTTTCCAGGTAGCGCCGTAATCGATGGAAGTAAGAACTTTTCGTACTCGACGATCACCCGCCCAGGCGTGCCCGCGAAATTGCAGTGCCTCGGACAGGGTGTGTTCTACGCCAGATTTTGGGAAAGTTATAAGCGACTTCACGGGCATCGACTCAATGATGCACATGTCTTCGTCGGCAACATCGGTGCCCGGCGCAACCGGTTTGCAGGGCACGCGGTAGGACTTGCCGGTCATCTTGGCGCCGTCATGCTCACGATCCCGAATCAGAATTCGATTTAGCCATTTGCCACTTACGGACGCAGGCCACCCTCCACACAGCATGCGCAACGGGTACCCGTGCAACGCGGGTAACGGCTCGCCGTTCATAGCCCAGACGATTAGCGACTCATCCTCGAGCGCCTTATGCACCGGCACACCGCGCGATATGGCTTGCTTGGTCGGGTCGCCGGACAAGTGGCCGTCTGCGCCTTCGTAAGCAACATAGACTGCGTTGTCAGCAATGCCGCAGTCCTTCAGTACGTCCTTGAGTCGCACACCGGTCCACTCAGGGCAGCCAACGGCCCCGGTTGACCATTGATTTCCTGTTGCCGGGGGATTGAACTCCGATCGACCGTTGCCGCCGCACTCGATCTGCAATTGCAGCGTGTGATGGCGATAACGCTGTTGCAGCTCGCGCAATGTAAATGTTTGCGGTTGCTCGCAGGCTTCGCCGCCCACGCTGAGCTGCCAATCCAGAGGATCGATATCGTCAGTAACCGGCGGCACACCATTATTACGGACGAATAGTCGTGACGCGGGCGTCACCAGATCGTCGAGCAGGTGTGCCGGGGTTTCGGCGTTGATCGGCCGGTCATTAAGAATAGTAAGACCGGACTTACCCGGTAGATTTGAAGCCTCCGCCGCTAACACAACAGGAATAAGCCCTTTGGGCAACAAGGCCGTCGACATTGCGGCAAGAGCGGCATCACGTAAGAAGCGGCGGCGAGATACGTTGTCGTCTTTTCCGGACTCTCTTGTCATTTACTCGCTGCGTCCTGATACGCCTTCAACATCGCATTTAGCGTAGCACGAAGCTCTTCCGCCTTTTCTCTATCGTAAGCAAGTGTCCGCTCATGCATGTAAGCGCGTTGCGCCAACTCCAGCTGAACCGCATGCATACCGGCGTCGGGATTTCCGTGATGGCGTGTGATGTAACCGCCCTTGAAGCGCCCGTTAAGAACTGCGTCGTAATTGCTCTGCCCGGCGGCCGACATGACCGCGTCCGCGAGCGACGCTGCGCAGCTGCGCCCGTCCCAGGTGCCTATATTGAGCACCGGCAACTCGCCGTCGAATAGAGCTGGCACTGTGCTCGCGATTGAATGCGCATCCCACAACAACGCATAACCGTGTTGCTCGTACAACTCTGCCAAAGTCAGCGCCAATTGCTCGTGATACGGACGCCAATAGGCTGCGACCCGCGCATCGACATCAATATCGATCGGGTCGAGATAAATATCAGCACCAGCAAAGGTCTGTTGTGGACACAGGCCGGTCGCGATCTGATCCGCGTACAAGCTGGCGTCGTCCGCCGGACGATTCAAGTCCACAACATAGCGAGACATTTTGGCAGCGATCATCGAGGCACCGCTGGCCTTGGCAAATTCATAGAGCTCGGCGACATGCCAGTCGGTGTCCGGAATAGCCCGTCCAGCACCACTCATGTGCTGCACGATCTCGGTTGGAATATGCCAGCCATCGTGTGGAACACTGATGAGCAATGGTGAATTACCCTGATGCAATGAGAATACGTCGTTCATATGGTCAGGCTCGGCAAAATGGATTCGGCCAGACTGCAAAATCGCCCCGCATTGATCAAGTCCGCGACGCGCGTAATGTCGGAGGACAAGGAGCGGTCCTCATCGAACGCGGGTGAAACTTCGCGTAAGGAGGCGATGACGGACTCAATGTCCGACGAGCTTTTCTGCGGGCGGTGAAATTCGACGCCTTGCGCCGCGGCCAACAGCTCAATTGCGACAACATGAGCGACATTGTCCAGCATGTCGTGCAAGCGGCGCGCAGCGAAAGTTGCCATGCTCACGTGGTCCTCCTGATTCGCCGAGGTCGGAATGCTATCGACACTTGCGGGATGCGCCAGCGTCTTGTTTTCCGAGGTTAATGCCGCTGCCGTCACCTGCGCCATCATAAAGCCGCTGTTGAGGCCGCCCTCTTTAACCAGGAACGCGGGCAAACCACTTAAATTCGCATCGATAAGCAACGCCGTTCGCCGTTCCGACAGTGAACCAATTTCGGCGATGGCGAGTGCCAGATAATCCGCAGCCAAAGCGACCGGCTCTGCGTGAAAATTGCCGCCGGACAGCACGGCTTTCGAGTCCGCGAACACCAATGGGTTGTCCGTGACCGCGTTGGCTTCTGTTTGTAAAACCCTGCTGACGTGTCTGAGGACATCGAGACACGCTCCGACGACCTGCGGCTGACAACGAATCGAATACGGATCCTGCACTCTGTCGCAAGCAATATGTGACGCGCGAATTTCGCTACCGGCCATCAGGTTTCGCAATACCGTAGCGACCGCGATCTGCCCACCATGTCCACGCACGCTTTGAATACGTTTATCGAACGGTGTATCACTCCCCTTGATTGCATCAGACGACATCGCTCCGGCTGCCAGTGCCGCTGACAGAATATTTTCAGTGCGAAATACAGCAGCAAGCGCGAGCGCGGTCGAGACCTGTGTGCCGTTTAGCAACGCCAGGCCTTCTTTCGGTGCGAGCGCCACAGGTTTCAGACCAGCCTCTTGCAAGGCAATCTGTGCCGGCACCACCGTGCCGTTCACGCGCGCCTCGCCTATGCCGATCAGCACTCCGGCCATATGCGCCAAGGGTGCGAGATCGCCCGACGCACCGACTGATCCCTTCTCGGGAATACAGGGATAAATATTGTTGTTGACCAGTGCGCACAATGCATCGATCAGTTCCAAGCGCACGCCGGAGAAACCTTCCGCCAGCGCAATAATTTTCATCAGCATGACAAGCCGTACGATGTTGTCGTCGAGATTTTTACCAACGCCGACCGAGTGCGAGCGCACCAGATTCTCTTGTAGTTGCGCCAGATCGTCGTCACTCACGCGAACCTGTGCGAGTTGGCCAAAACCTGTATTCACTCCGTAAACCTGATCGCCACCGGCGAGCACTTCGGTAATCAGTTCATTCGATTCGGCAACCCGCTGCTGCGCCTGTGTCCCGAGTTCAACGGTCAGCGGGCTGTGCCAGGCCTGACGAAGCTCTGTGAGCGCGACCAGCTGGTTATTGACGATCATTTTCATGATGACTCTCCCTTTGCCAGCATTGGTAAATTAAGGTCGTGCTCGCGTGCGCATGCTATGGCTTCTTCATAACCTGCGTCGGCATGCCGCATGACGCCTGTGGCCGGGTCGTTCCAAAGTACGCGCTCAATACGACGATCGGCCGCTTCACTACCGTCACAGACAACGACCAGGCCGGCGTGCTGCGAGTAACCCATACCAACACCACCGCCGTGATGCAGCGACACCCAGGTAGCACCGCTAGCTGTACTCAACAAGGCGTTCAGCAACGGCCAGTCCGAGACGGCATCCGAGCCATCACGCATCGCTTCGGTTTCACGATTCGGGCTGGCGACTGAACCACTGTCGAGATGGTCTCGACCAATAACAACGGGGGCTTTTAGTTCACCGTCACGCACCATCTTGTTGAAAGCTAATCCGAGAAGGTCGCGCTGACCAAGGCCGACCCAACAGATTCGCGCCGGCAAGCCTTGAAATTGAATTCGTTCGCGTGCCGCGTCCAACCAATTGTGTAAATGGGCATCGTCCGGGATCAGCTCTTTAACTTTCGCATCGGTGCGATAGATGTCCTCGGGATCACCCGATAACGCGACCCAACGAAACGGACCAACGCCGCGACAAAATAGCGGTCTGACATAGGCAGGAACAAAGCCGGGAAAGTCGAACGCGCCCGCAACACCCTCGTTCAACGCTTCCTGACGAATATTGTTGCCGTAATCAAAAGTCGGAACCCCCTGATTGTGGAACTCCAGCATCGCGCGTACGTGCACAGCCATGGACTCTCTGGCCGCTGTAGCTACCGCATCAGGATTCTCGTCTCGTTGCTGTTGCCACTGCTCGACCGTCCAGCCGATTGGCAAATAACCGTTCGCCGGGTCGTGCGCGGATGTTTGGTCGGTTACCGCGTCGGGGCGAATGCGGCGCTTGATCAACTCTGGCAGAACCTCTGCCGCGTTGCCGAGTAAGCCAACGCTTAGCGGCTTGCCGTCTCGCACCGATTCCTCGATCAAAGCCAACGCCTCGTCCAACGTTTCTGCCCGGGTATCGAGATAGCCGGTTTCCAGTCGCTTGTCGATGCGATCCGACTGGCATTCGATGGCCAGCATCGATGCGCCGGCCATTGTCGCCGCAAGTGGTTGGGCGCCGCCCATGCCACCCAGACCCGCCGTCAGTATCCACCGACCCGTCAGGTCGCTGTTGTAATGCTGTCGTCCCATCTCGACGAATGTTTCGTAGGTCCCCTGCACGATCCCCTGGCTGCCGATGTAGATCCACGAACCCGCGGTCATTTGTCCGTACATCATCAGACCCTTCTTATCGAGCTCACGAAAATGCTCCCAATTCGCCCAATGCGGCACCAGATTGGAATTGGCGATCAAAACACGCGGCGCATCGGCATGGGTACGAAATACCCCCACCGGCTTGCCGGACTGCACCAACAGGGTCTCGTCGTCTTCGAGTTCCTGTAGTGCTTTGATGATCGCGTCATACGATTCCCAATTGCGCGCTGCTTTGCCGATACCGCCGTACACAACCAGATCTTCGGGACGTTCGGCGACGTCCGGGTCGAGGTTGTTCATAAGCATGCGCAGGGGAGCTTCAGTCAGCCAGCTTTTTGCCTGCAGCGTGGTTCCTGTCGGCGCCTTGATGATTCTTTTCTTATTCATTGTTGTAGCTTCTCTAGTTCAACCACATCGCCCCTGGTCGTACGGGCAGATGCGCTTGGTGTGTAGTTTCCGGTTAATTCGTAGCGAGTCCCTGGATGATGCAGTCGCGCCAGTGTTACAGGGCGGCCTTCTGACCAGGTTCTGCGTAAGACGACGAGACACGGTTCACCGGCATCCATCGTTAATTGTTTTCGGATCGCGGCATTCGGGCTGTTGGCGCGAACCAATTGTTCGGCCTCGGCCAACGGGGAAATTCCGGTCAGATAGGCACTTGGCGTAACTGTTGTGAAATCCTGTGTGAGGCAATCCGGCGCGAACTCAGCAAGGACGTGCCGGTCTTCAACCTGCACTGGTATACCGTTCTCAAAATGCACTAGTAGCAAGTGAAAAACATCAGTGCCCTGATCTACGTGCAACGCCCGCGCCAGTTCGCCGCGCGCATGCTGCCGCGAAGCACGCACAACTTCGCTGGAGTGGCTGTGTCCACGTTGCTCTATTTCATCCGCGATGTTGTGCACCTCAAGTGCGTGCGAGCGAGCACGAAGATCTGCAACAAAAGTTCCGCGTCCGGCAATGCGATCGACGTAGCCCTCATCGTTGAGTTCTCGTAATGCGCGATTTGCCGTCATGCGCGAAACGCTCATCGCCTCAACCAAGTCGTTCTCAGAGGGCACTCGATCGAGAGGGCGCAGCTCGCCACAGGAGATGCGAGCGATGATCATCTCTTTGAGTTGCTGGTAACGCGGTTTTGCGACGGCATTCATCGCAACGCCTTCAGCGCGTGTACGTAACGCACACGAGTCGCGTCCTGCGCGATGTGATCGCCGTCTTGTACTCGCCATTCACCACATGCCATGACGCCGTCTATTGGCAAACGATGGCCAGAAAAAACAAGTGCATCCAATAAGTTACTGTCGTCCGAACCCGCAAGTACTGCATCTTCAGCGCGTAAAGTAAGCAGGTCGGCGCCTTCGCCGATCGCGATAGCTAGCGGTGCCTCTCTTGCCGCTTGCGCACCGCCGGCCAACACACGACTGAACAGTTCGTAACCGACGTGCTCGTATTTCAGAGCAACGACGTTGCGTGTCTGCGTCGCGAGGCGCTGACCGTACTCGAGCCATCGTAGTTCTTCGAAAGGATTGACCGACACCTGGCTATCCGAGCCGATCGCAATCCGTCCGCCCTGCTCTAGAAACGAGCGCAATGGGAAGAGGCCGTCACCGAGATTGGCTTCGGTTGTTGGACACACACAGACGACAGCCTTGCTATCCGCCAGTGCCGCGATCTCCGCGTCATCCATATGCGTCGCGTGTACCAAACACCATCTCTTATCAACATCAAAATTATCCAGCAGCCACGCGACTGGACGTTTTCCGGTCGCGCTGATGCATTGCTCAACTTCTGCGCGCTGCTCGGCGATATGCAAATGCATGGGGATATCTTTCTCGCTCGCGACCTCGGCCAGCGCGCGCAATGACTCTTCGCTGACAGCGCGCAGACTGTGCGCCCCGATCGCAACCGTAGTGCCATCAATCGCATTCCCTGTACAACGTGTGTGATGGGCGAGAAACGCATCCAGTGAAAGCACGAA
Organism: uncultured Woeseiaceae bacterium; assembly: GCA_964462665.1. Lineage (GTDB taxonomy): Bacteria > Pseudomonadota > Gammaproteobacteria > Steroidobacterales > Woeseiaceae > UBA1847. The sequence goes on from CAYWYT010000012.1 coordinate 13,050, forward strand.
GCGCCGTTGGTGTTTCTCGGCTGCTCGCTGTTCGAAACCAGCGCGTTCGTAGAGCACCGGCACGTAGATCAATCGGATGCCCGTCGCGGACGCAGCGGTCTGCAACGCATTGAACATCGCGTCACCGTCAGACTCAGGGTCTGAGTGCAGATAGTGAAACTCACACACGGACGTATATCCTGCCTGCAACATTTCGGTATAGGCCTGCGTGGCTATTGCAGCGAGTTGCCCAGCATCAATCTTGTTCGCGAGTTCATACATGCGCACTCGCCAACTCCAGAAATTATCCTCGCCGTCGGGTGATCGCTGTTCGGTGCGACCGACAAGCGCACGTTGAAAGGCGTGACTGTGCGCATTGCAGAGGCCCGGGATGACGATATCTGCCTGCCGCTCCTTTGCCTCTGGCGCGACGCCCACCTCGAGATCTTCAATGCGACCGGCGCGGATGTGTAGCCGGACGTTATCCGCCCAGCCCTCTGCCAGCAATGCTTTGCGCGAAAATACGGTGCTCATTTACAGCTTCACTACATAGGTTGTATATACAGGTTGCAGCATGATACCGTCGATTGCACACACGGAGCAATGCATGGCTGATTGGGATTTACTGCTAAGGGGCGCCCGGATCGCGACGATGCGAGACGGAGGCGCTCCGTATGGTGTGCTCGAAAACGGGGCGATAGCCATTGCGGCCGGCTGCATCGCATGGCTCGGGCCGGCTTCCGATCTACCTGCAGGCACGGCTATAGAAACTCGTTCGCTGTCCGGGCGCTGGGTCACGCCTGCGCTGATCGACTGCCACACACACCTGGTATTTGGTGGTGACCGCGCGCAGGAGTTTGAGCAGCGCTTGCGTGGCGTCAGTTATGAAGAAATCGCGCGGTCCGGTGGCGGCATTCTGTCCACTGTTCGCGCTACCCGTGCTGAATCGCATGAAACTTTGCTGGCAACTGCCATACCGCGAGCACGTGCATTGTTGCGTGACGGTGTCGCTACCGTCGAAATTAAGTCCGGTTACGGACTAGACGTGGACAGTGAGATCAAGTCGCTGCAAGTCGCACGCGAGATTGCGGCAGCGACCGGCCAAACGGTTCGTACAACCTTACTCGCTGCCCACACCGTACCGCCCGAGTTTGCTGATGATGCCGACGGCTATATCGACTTGATCTGTGAGCAACTCTTACCGCTCGTCGCAGAGAAAAAACTAGCCGATGCAGTTGATGCGTATTGTGAATCGATTGCGTTCAACACAGAACAGGTCGCAAAAGTATTTACGCGAGCCCGGGAGTTAGGATTACCGGTCAAGTTGCACGCCGATCAACTGAGTGATGGCGACGGCGCGATGCTCGCCGCGAAATTCCATGCCTTGTCTGCCGATCATCTTGAATACAGCTCACAAGCTGGCGTAGATGCGATGAGCGCAGCCGGCACCGTTGCCGTATTGCTGCCGGGTGCATACGTAACGTTACAGGAAACACAGCAACCACCGATCGCTGCGATGCGCTCGGCGGGCGTGGCAATGGCGGTCGCAACGGACTGCAATCCTGGCACATCGCCGCTCTTGTCAGTCCGCGAAGCAATGGCACTCGCCTGTCGTGTGTTCGCGCTCACGCCTGAAGAGGCCCTTGCCGGCACCACCCGTGTCGCAGCGTCCGCGTTAGGCCTGAGCGATGATCGTGGCACGCTGGAGGTCGGCAAACGCGCTGACATTGCAATCTGGGATATCGACCATCCGCGCGACCTTTGCTACTGGCTTGGCACGCAACCATTGTCCGACTTGTTAATCTCCGGTCAGGCTGCCAATCTAGCCTGACTGTGACACGCACCTCCCGCGCCCTTAAGCCGAGCTTCGTTATCACGCTTGGCGTCCTCACCGGCATGTCTGCTCTGACGATCGACATCAGCTTGCCTGCCGTTCCGTCGATGGCAGTTGCTCTCGCAACGAGCCTGTCCAAGGGTCAGCAAATCGTCGGTGTATTTATGGCCGGTATGGCTTGCGGCCAAATTCCCGCCGGACTGATCTCAGATCGCGTTGGGCGTCTGCCGGTTCTGTATGCCGGAATGATTTTGTTCGCCATCGCTGCAATAGCGTCTGCAAGTGCGAGTAACATCGATCTGCTGCTCATCGCACGTTTCGTACAGGGCTTTGGTGCCGCCTCGGCAATTGTTCTTGCGCGCGCGATTGTTCGAGATGTCGCCAGCGGCGAGGAAGCGGCGAAATTAATGTCATTGATGACGATGATCTTTACGGCCGCACCGGTTATCGCACCAAGCTTCGGCGCCTTATTGGTCGCGCAATGGGGATGGCGGTCTCCATTGATCGCAATTGCAGGCCTCGGAATCCTCGTACTATTCGCCATTCGCAGCAATCTTCACGAGACGCACTCCGGCAATTCTACACAGCATCCGGTACGCCAACTTGCATCCAGCTTTGCCGAATTCTTCTCGCATCGGCAGAGTATCTTCGGGCTATTGCTGATTGTTATTCCGCCCGCCGGATTCATGTCGATGATCGCATTGGCCGCATCTCTCATCGTTGAGATATATGGCTATTCGATTACGCAGTTCGGCCTGATCTTCGCCACAGCTGGCGGCTCGATATTGCTCGGTGCAGCCTGTAATCGCCTGATGGTTACGCGCATGGAGTCCATGCAGATTATTGCTATTGGAATGAGCCTGATGGGACTGAGCTCGGCCCAACTGCTATTCATCGCCTGGCTCGGGCACGCGCCGCTCGTCTGGATCTGGGCTTGCGTCTGCACTTACATGTTTACGATTGCATTAACGATGCCAAACGCGACAGTCATTGCGCTTGATCCATTGCCGAAAATTGCCGGTGTTGCGTCCTCAATTATAGGGACTCTGCAGAACGTCTCAGGCGCATCAGGCGCGTTGCTAGCAGCCGCCATTTACGATGGCAGTGTCCGTAACGCAGTCATCATTCTGGGATCTGCTGGCACGTTAACGGCGATAGTGTTCTTGTTGCGACCACTGATTATGCGCGGGAAGATCGTGCATCACCCTGAAGAGTTAGCGCGCGACTAGTCGCGGCTAAAGCCGCTCCCACAGGGTCTACGGTAGCTCGGTTAATACCTCGTCAACGTCCGCGCGTTGTTGCGACGGAATCAGTTTCGGATAGCCATACCAAATCAGACCGACAACACTTTCCGCGTCGACATCGATGCCTGCGATTTCATTGAATCGAACGTCGCGGGTGATGTCACCCGTCGTCCATTTCGATCCAACGCCCGCTTTCCACAGGTACAACATGAAATTCTGCACGCCCGCTGCACATGCCGCGAGATCTTCCTGTTGCATAAGGGCGTCATCTGAATTGCGGCAGGTCACGACCAGCCAGCCTGGTTTCTCTGACCAGCTCTTCGCTTTGAAGTCGCCCGCTTTCGCGTCCTTCTTTACCGTTGTAATTTCGCGCACTAGCTCCACGCAAGCGGCGATAGACTCGTTCCCAAGAAGATAGAAACGCCACGGCTCGGTAACGTGATGATTCGGCGCCCAGGTTGCGGCCTCGATCGCATCACGTACAAGCTTCGTCGGCACCGGAGTTTGCAGGTACAGATTAATAGTGCGACGACCGCGCAGCACTTCACCGAACTCGCGCAGCTCCTGCGACTCAAAGCTCGGCGCAGTATCTTTCAAGAGACCTACTCCTTCGCCTCGTTATAGCGGCGTCCGAGGTAGACCCCGGACATTGCCCAAATTCCTGCGATGACGGCCGCGACGATGGCAACGCCGCCTAAGCCGAGGGCAAATACTTCCTTCAACAAAGTGTGAAACCAGGCCGTGGCCATGTCGCCGCCTCGATATACAACAACGTCGATGACGGGCTTCGCCTTGTATCGTGTTTCGTCATCAACCAGCGTAAATAACATCTCGCGACCGGGCTTGGTTATCGCGTAGTTTCCGGCTTTGCGGAAAATCTGCAGGCCGTACAGAACAGCCAACAGTGGAACGGCCGCAACGATCAACCAACCGCCAATCATAAGGACGGGGATTAGCGACAGTGTCGTCGCCATGCCAAAACGAGTAGCCAGTCTGCCAGTACCGAGAAACGCGATGATGATGGTTAGTATGTTCACTACCCAATCAATACGGCCGAGAATTTCAGTTCTTTCGGCGCGCTCATAAACGGCTAACATCTCGCGCATTTCCATATACACGAAGGTACTCATTGCCACATACATTAGAATGAATATGCCGATGGCGACCAGATACGGGTTCTTTATGAATATTAAGAAGCCTGAGAATGGGTTTTTGCCGAGGCGCTTTGCCTCGCTCAGGTCGGCCGACAACTCCTTGTTACCCAGGTCCGTTTCTTTGAGCACTTTCAATCTACTGATGATCGGCAGAGTAATGAGTAACAATCCAGCGGCGATCAGCATCAGGTTCATAAACCCGATCTCTTCGGCGAAAAATCCTGATACTGAAGCTCCTGCTATGCCGCCGAAGCTCGCACCCATCGCGATAATTGCGAACAATCTCGGCGCCTGCTGCTTGGAAAAAGTACCGGACATGAAGCTCCAAAAAATGGAAGCGTGCAACAAACTAAAAACGCTCAGCCAGACGTAGAAGGCCTTGTCGATTAGCGTCGAGTTCTCGAAATACTGTGAGCTGGCATAGAATCCAACGAACATGAGGGCGAAGATAATGTATGCGCCCGGCACGACACGACTGAAACGCACACGTGAAATAATGAATCCGTACAGGGATACCGCAATGATGGCTACAAAAAAGGTCAGGGTCCAAAGCCAGCTTGTGTCAACGCGCGTCCATTCGCTCGCCATAGCATCACGTGCCGGACGAATGATGAAGTACGCACTGAACAGTGTGAATACGAACAGAAAGGATAAGACCGTCGCCCGAAGCTCGTGTGGCTCGACCAGAGTCAACCCCTTCACGAATTTCTTGAACGGACTAACCTTCGCTGTATCGCTCATTGCGAGTTCTCAGCTAACTCCTTGGCAACCGCCAGCAACTCTTCAGAGGGCAATCTGACCTTGTAATCCGGCTCAACGAAATCGAAGCGGATAGTGCCCGAGGTATCGATGGCATACACGGCCGGTACCGGCAAGACGCCATGATTCAGCATCGATGAATCTTCAATATCCTGACCCTTCGAGATCCGTCCATTAATGGTACGCTCCGATGCCTTGAACGCGATACCCAATGCGATCGCCGCTTGTGCGTCCGCATCCGAGTAAATCTTGTAGTCCAGATCCGCGATAGTTTCCTGAGTGTCCTGCGCCAGACTCGCATACAGCATTTCAGGGCGGTCGCCGCTGAGGAATAGAACATCAACACCCATGGCGCTAATTTCCGGAACCACGGTACGGAGTTCCGACAAATGCATGTTGCAGAACGGGCACCAGCCGCCGCGGAAAGTAATCAGGACAGCGGGCCGATCCAGCGCGTCGGGGTCGAAGGAAAACTCCTCGCCATCCGCATCCAGGACTACGAATGCAGGAGCTTGCTCACCACTTTTGAGAGGTGTGATTTGATCGGCCGATTCAGCAATGGCCATTTCTGCTTGGCTTTCCTGCAACGACAAGCTGCACATGAGACTGAACAGTAGGACAGCCGAAAAAATAGTTACAACTGAATTCTTCAACATTCGAATTTTGCTCCGCTTTAGACACTGATACAGGACCGATCAGAGAGCGGATATATTACATGGCTTTTTCGAGCAGGTCGTCACTACGAACCTGACTAGCGTCGCGACAGCGCGCCTTGGCGCGATACATCGCCTGATCAGCCTCGCGCATGAGCCCAGTCAGCGTGTTCGCATTCTTTGGATACAGTGCGAGACCGATGCTCGCCGCACAATCGTGTTTCCTCTCGCCGATCGTGTAAGTTTGCTCGAGTGCAACCGTCAGGCGCTTCGCAAGTTTATCCGCGACCTCCGGCGTAACATCGGGCACCAGAGCAACGAATTCGTCACCACCAGGCCGACCGATAATGTCGCAGGAGCGCAGACTCTTTTGTAGCCGCTGCGCCGCGATGGTCAGCAATTGATCGCCGATTTCGTGGCCGAAACTATCGTTAATTATTTTGAAATCATTCAGGTCGATGAACAACAAGGCGCCGGTCGCGTCGTCCGCGCTGTTCCGCAGACGCTCGGATGCATCGCGTTCGAAACCACGGCGATTCAGTACACCGGTCAGAGGATCTGAGGCAGCGATCGACTCCATATGCTGTTCTTTCGCCTTGCCATCAGTGATGTCCACGAACGTAATCGCGATATCGCCGCCGAACGGCTCAACGATCATGCGCAACCATTTACCGACACCGTCGGCCACGTGCCGAACCTCCGCATCAATATTTTCGCCGGATCCGGTTGCGCCTCGAAAATCATTCGTCAGGTCGGCCGAATCCTCTGGGTTCATCGCATTGCTCGCCAGTTTAATGATCTCCTCGCCCAGACTCCCGACCAACTCGTCTCGCTCTGTGGTCAGAAAGCGCGCCGCTGCAGCGTTCGCAAAGATACAGCGAAGCTCACGTTCATCCTCGCCATCACTCTCTTCCCAACGCAGTCTGATTATGCCGTTCACAGAGTGATCAATAAGCGTGCGCAGCATGCGTTCGTTTGCCCGCACCTCAGCCTGCGCTTTCTCGACATCGCTCACGTCTCGGAACATCAGCACTTTGCCCTTGCCCTCGGTTCGATCGGTCGCCTCCATCTCCGTTACCTGAACATGCAAGAAGCGGCCAGTCGCAGTCATCATCTTGCGCGGCTCTCCGGTATCCAGCGCTTCGAAAACCTCAGTTGATCCGTCGCAGATCACGGAATTCAGGGGCTCAAACATCGCGGAGGTTTCACTGACCGAGAGCAAGCTCTCGGCACGATGATTCAGTCCAATAATGCAGCCCGCACCGTCAACGACAACGACCGGGTCCTGCATGTTCTGGAAGACCGTTTCGAACGCCAGCGGCGAGAACCGTACGATCTTCGCGGCAATTACCAGCCATGCGTAGAGAGGCAGCATGAGTGTAAATACGAACGGCACGAACGAAATCGTATTCGACCCGAAGCCAAGATCGTACGCTGCGGTCGCGCCTAGCGGACCAAAACTGGCTGCGATCAGAAGTAAAATGCCACGGCGATGTCCGCGGGCAACCGCTGTGGAGTGCGTCAACAACGTCAGGATGCCGACGCCAATCAACGCGTAACTATGCGGTAGATGAACGAAAAGAAACCACGGCCCCCATTGGACGGGACGCGTCAGAAACTGTCCGAATTCATTTGTTGCCGGCAAATACCACATGAATTCATGCGCATAGTTAGT
>CAYWYT010000013.1:0-20223 GCA_964462665.1 uncultured Woeseiaceae bacterium
ACGGTTTTTGCTCAATGGGATTTGCTCTGCCCGGCGCAATTGCCGCCGGCATAGTGCACCCCGACAGACGTGTTCTCGCGATCGCGGGCGACGCCGGATTCCTGATGAATGTTCAGGAGATGGAAACCGCGAAACGTATCGGCAGCAACATCACCGTCATGGTTTGGGAAGATCACGCATACGGTTTGATCGCCTGGAAGCAGGAGACCCACTTCGGAAAACACACCGACCTGGCATTCGGTAATCCGGACTGGCTGTTGCTCGCACAATCATTTGGCTGGAATGGCCACTACGTAAACAACGCGGCAGACCTCGCTACGACATTAGACGGGGCGCTCGCCGAAACGGGGCCGAGTCTGGTTGTAGTTCCAATCGACTACAGGGAAAACATGTTGCTAACGAAGAAACTCGGTGAGATCTCATGCGCAAGTTAATGATCGAATCAAAGCGTCCTGCTGTCGGCAAGCTCGCGGTGCTTTCACCGTACGACGGCCGCGAACTTGAACAGGTCGCGACCAGCGGCGTCGACCACGTAGAAGATGCGCTCGCGGCCGCGCATGCTCTGTTTCGCGATCGTAAACTTTGGCTTTCTGTTCCGCAACGCCTTGAGATTCTTGCCAAGACCGCCGAGATCATGCAATCACAAGTTGAAGAACTTACGCTCATCGCAGCAAGTGAAGGCGGCAAGCCGTACAACGACTCCAAGGTCGAAGTACTGCGTGCCATCGACGGCGTACATCTTTGCGCCGAGGGGCTACGTTCGCACACGGGCAACGTAATACCGCTGGGCACGACCCCGGCCACTGCAGGGCGCATCGCTTTTACCCAGAAAGAACCGATTGGTGTAGTCGTCGCTGTCAGTGCGTTCAATCACCCGCTCAACCTCATCATCCATCAGGTTGGACCTGCAGTAGCCTCTGGCTGTCCTGCTATCGTCAAGCCGGCTGCAGACACACCGCTGTCTTGCATTCGCTTTGTTGAGATCTTGCGTGAGGCCGGCCTGCCCGCTGCCTGGTGTCAGGTTTTGATCGCTGACGATCGCGACGCGGCTGAAAAACTCGTCGTTGATTCTCGAGTCGGCTTCTTCAGCTTTATAGGAAGCGCGAAAGTCGGCTGGATGCTCAAAGCCAAGCTCGCACCCGGCGCACGCTGTGCGCTCGAACACGGTGGCGTAGCGCCCTTAATTCTGGCACCGCCATACGATCGGGATGCCGCACTGGCCGCGACCTCGAAAGGTGGCTTCTACCATGCTGGTCAGGTCTGCGTTTCTGTACAGCGGGTTTTTGCACCTGCTGCCGAATGTGCTGATTTCGCCAGGTCATTGGCTGAATTAGCCGCAAAACTGAGAGTTGGGCCACCGGAAGATCCAGAGACAGAGGTCGGGCCGCTGATTCGTACTGCCGAAGTCGACCGAATAGCGCAATGGGTAGATGAAGCGATCGCAGCAGGAGCGGAATTGCTCTGTGGCGGCAAGAAAATCTCCGCCAGCTGCTATGCACCTACGGTTCTGCTGAACCCGCCTGTCGATTCCAGGATTAGTACGCTCGAGGTCTTTGGTCCGGTCGTCTGTGTTTACGGCTACGACGATCTGAACGATGCCGTGCAACAAGCCAACAGTCTGCCAGTCGCTTTTCAAGCAGCGGTATTCACTGACGACGTCGATACGGCCAACCACTTATACAAACAACTCGATGCATCAGCGGTCATGATCAATGATCACACAGCGTTTCGGGACGACGTCATGCCGTTCGCCGGGTTGCGTGAATCAGGGCTGGGCGTTGGCGGTATCCCCTATACACTGGAAGACATGCAGATCGACAAGATGATGGTTATCAAGTCGTCACAACTCTAGTACAGGACACATTCATGACCCTCAAGACCGCCGTAATATATGGCAGCGTTCGCCGTGACCGACAAGGTATAAGAGCCGTTCGTTTTCTGCTGAATAAGCTACAAGCTCGTGGACACGACGTTGCTCTGGTCGATGCAAAAGAGCATCCATTACCAATTCTGGATCTGCGCTATAGCGAGTACGACGAAGGTGCCGCGCCAGAGCCAATGCAGAAGATTCACGAAATGCTCAATGCAGCAGACGGGTTTGTTGTTGTCTCCGGCGAATACAATCACGGCATTCCACCGGGCCTTAAGAATCTGCTGGATCACTTTTTGCCACAGTACCGACGCAAGCCCAGCGCGATAGTGAGTTACTCCGCCGGCTCTTTCGCAGGCGCGCGGGTTCACGCCGGCTTGCGTGAAGTTATGTCTACGCTCGGATCTATCCCGATCCCGCCCGCGTTACTCATCGCAAGCGTGTCCAAATCTTTTGCTGAGGATGGCAAAGCGCTTGACGAAGCGTACGAGGAACGCGCTGATAAATTCCTTACCGAGTACGAGTGGTATGCGAACGCGCTGCAGGTGGCACGCGCGGAACAGTAGAATCAGGGCTGATCGACTACAATTCTCTGATTGGCCTGCACAATACCCAGGTCAGTGGTGCTTCCATCCGGCCAGCGAATAAGCAGTTTGTCGATCTGCGCGGCGTTGCCGATCCCGAAGTACTGCTCTGTCGGGTTCTGCGAAATGAAGTTACTGCCTAGTGTGACTTCCCGCATCATGGTGCTAGCACCGACGGTCGCATTGATGCGCGCTCCGGCGGCCGCCGTATTTGGCGCGGCACCGCGTAGCTTCACCACCAGATAATTATTGCCAATACTGTCGTTACGATACAAGGCGGCAGCATTGTTGCCCTCATTCGCCCAAAGAAAAATATCGACATCGCCGTCTCGATCAAAGTCGGCGCAAACGACGCCGCGCCCCTGATCCTTGTCCGCGATGCCGAGATCGAGTGCCTTGTTCGTAAATGTTCCATCCCCGTTCGACATGAATGCACGACTCGTGTCGGACGTGAAGTCGCCGATGTGATCAAACTGCCAGCCGTTGGTGTGGTACAGATCGAGATTACCGTCGTTGTCTATGTCCATGAAGCACGCGGCCCATCCCCATCCGCCATCGATTACTCCGGCCGTATCGGTAACATCAACGAACACACCGGCATCATTCCGATACAAACGGTTGCCGTTCTCTTCCAGCGGATTCGATGCGCGAAAAATACTTGAGACGAACCAGTCGAGATCGCCGTCGTTGTCGTAGTCACCAACGGCAGAGCCCATGCCGTTCGCGTCCTTAATGACTTCAACGTCCGTTACATTGTCGAACGTACCGTCAGCATTGTTCATGAATACCATCGAGCCATTTACATCACCAGACATGACGATGTCAGGATAAAGGTCATCGTTAAGATGCACGAATGATGGTGAGAACGAATAGTCGATTTCCTGCAGTGGCACATACGGGTCTTGCAGATTAATGATGCTTGGCGAGATACCCGCTGCTTCACTAACGCTCGTAAAACGTATTTGCCCCGCAGTGCTCTCGTTGCGCCAAAGGTGTTCCGTATCCCCCGGATTCACTTCCGAGCGCTCAACGCCCCAGTGGGACAGGAATAAGTCCAAATCGCCATCAAGATCGTAGTCGCCAAAAGTGGCAGATACCGTTTGCGTCGCGCCTATACCATCCAGTCCCGAACCTGCTGTTACGTCGCTAAATGTACCGTCGCCGTTGTTCGAAAAAAGCCTGCAAGGGTCGCCCTGCACGCCACCCAGAAACAGATCGAGATCGTTATCGCCGTCCATGTCCGCGAACATGGGGCCGCTATGTCGATAATTCTCAGTGGCGGATTTCGTATTGGCTACCCCCGCGGCAGCGGCAATTTCCATGAATACGTTGTTGCCGTCGTTGCGATACAGGAGGTTCGGGCCGATATCGCCGCGCACGATAAACAGATCAATATCGCCGTCCCCGTCGAAATCACCCGACGCCACACCGCCCGCAAAAAACGGCACATCGAACAGGTCACCCGTAATCTTTGAGAATCCAACCTCAAACTGAACACCCGACCCCGTCGTAACCTCGTCAAAAAGTGTCTGTGGCACGGGCGCTGGCGGCGCTGGTGGTGGCGCTGTATTGCCGCCCCCTGAACCGCCGCCGCCGCTACAGGCAGCAAGGCAGCACATCAGGAAAACGGCGCTCCGAGCGCGAAATATCTGGGGTTTCACTGGGGGGTTACTTCTATGTATTCGTTATTTGAACTGATTATAGAAAGAATGTCGGGCCGCGCCAATAGGCTGCCCAGATAGCACAATCTATAGTATCGTTCGCCAATGACGACAGACATAATCAAAACCGACGCGCTCATAATAGGCGCGGGACCTTGCGGCATCTTCCAGGTGTTCGAGCTGGGCTTGCTTGGCATCAAATGCCACATTCTGGATTCATTGCCGGTTGTCGGTGGGCAGTGCGCGGAGCTATATCCCGACAAGCCGATCTACGACATCCCCGGCATCCCCATATGCAGTGGCGAAGAGCTGATCGAAGCGCTGATGAAGCAAGTCGAGCCGTTCGGAGCAACCTTTCACCTCGGCGAAGAGGTCCTCGAGCTGACGCCGCAAGATGACGGTAGCTTCATCGTCAAGACCGCAAAAGAGACCTGCTTTCACGCCAAGACCATTTTCGTCGCTGGCGGCGTCGGTTCATTTCAGCCGCGCAAGATACGTCTCGCGGAGCTCGAGAATTTTGAAGACAGCAATATCCATTATCGCGTTCGCAATCCCGAACAATTTGCCGGCAAGGACGTTGTCATTCTGGGTGGTGGCGACTCCGCGCTGGACTGGGCCGTTGCGCTGGCCGAAGCCGCCAATAGCATGACCATTGTGCATCGCCGACCTGAGTTTCGCGGCGCCCAGTCGACCGTCGATCAACTCATGGCGCTCTGTGATTCCGGCAAGGCGCGTTTTGTCGAAGGCAAAATCAGCGCATTTGCTAATGATGGAGAGAAAGTAACATCGGTCACCATTACCGAGAACTCCGGCAGTGAAACAGAACTTCCGGTTGATGCCTTGATGGCGTTTTTCGGTCTGGCGCCGAAACTGGGACCGATTGCTGACTGGGGTCTCGACCTCAATCGCAAGACCGTCAATGTCGATACAGAGAAGTTCGAAACGAATATCCCGGGCGTTTTCGCCATTGGCGACATTAATTACTACCCAGGTAAGAAAAAACTGATCTTGAGCGGATTCCACGAAGCGGCACTAGCCGCGTTCGCGGCCAAGGCGCTGATTGAACCGGGCAAGAAGGTTCATCTGCAGTACACGACGACCAGCCCCGTTATGCATGAACGGCTTGGCGTCGAAAACGAAAACTGACCGGACCCTGACGATGAAGAATGCTCTCGCTCCGGTCGCAACCTTGCTGGTCGGCGTAGCGATATTGCTGACCGGTCAGGGTATGCAGGGCACATTGCTCCCGGTACGCGCATCGATGGAATTGTTTTCGACGTTTTCTATCGGCGTCATCGGTGCAGCCTACTTTTTCGGATTTACGCTTGGCTGCCTGAAAGGCGGAAAATTGGTCAAGAGCGTCGGGCACGTGCGGGTCTTTCTGGCTATGTCCGCGCTGGCATCTGCAGCACCATTGCTACACGGCATGGTCTTGAATCCTTTTGTGTGGATCATTCTGCGCTCATTGACAGGGTTCTGTTTCGCAGTTTTATTCGTCGTTATTGAATCCTGGCTGAACGAACAATCCAGTAACGAAAACCGCGGCATCGTTTTTTCGACCTACGTCATGATCACATTAACCGTGATGGCCGGCGGCCAGATGATGACCTTGCTATACGATCCTTCCGGCTTGCAGTTGTTCGTTATTGCATCGGTGCTCGTGTCGCTCGGAGCAGTACCGGTCGCATTGAGCAAGTCGCAGACGCCACAGCAACCACATGATGTAGAAGTGGATATCCGGCGACTGTTCAAGCTCTCGCCCGCCGGAACAATAGGTTGCCTCGCAATCGGCCTTGCGAACGGCGCCTTCTGGTCGCTTGCGCCCTTGTTTACTGCTGGCGTATCGAACGACCCGTCGCTGGCCGCATGGTTTATGTCGGCAACAGTGATCGGCGGCGCTGTGGCGCAATGGCCGCTCGGCTATCTCTCAGACCGAATAGGGCGACGCAAGACCCTGCTCCTGTCGACAATATCCTGCGCAATCGTTGCGGGATTTATCCTGATGTTCGGTGCTCAATTGGGCTTTGTTGGTATCAACGTACTCGGTGGAGCCTGGGGCTTTTTCGCCTTCCCGATGTACGCCGTGGCGGTCGCTCACGCGAACGACTACGCAGAAGCTGACGACTACGTCATGGTCTCAAGCGGCTTATTACTCATGTTCGGCATCGGTGCAATCATCGGCCCGTTCCTGGCCACTGCGGTCATGCAGCTAAGCGGATCCTCGGGGCTTTATCTAATGACACTGCTCGTGCATGCGTCTTTGGCCGTTTATATCCTGCAGCGAATTTTTCGCCGCAGCAGCTCCCCGACCGAACACCACATCGCATTCGGCGATGCGCTGGCAACGGCGCATACTGCGTCACAAGTCTATGAAGAAGAGATTCATTATCAGGAAGATCATGCAGATGATAGCGACGACGAATAGCAGCACGCTCATAAGGGGCGAAGCATGCGCGCTGTCTTGTTAACCGGTCACGGCGGCATGGAAAAACTCGTCTATCGGGATGACTACCCGGCACCGAGTCCAGAGCCGAATCAAGTCCTGATCCGAATCAGCGCATGTGGCCTGAACAACACTGATGTCAATACGCGAACGTCCTGGTATTCCAAGTCAGGCGACGAAGGTGATGCTGCCTGGGGAGGAACCAGCATCGCGTTTCCACTCATTCAGGGCGCTGATGCCGTAGGTGTCGTTGTCGAAGCTGGCAGTCAGGCCGACGCTTCGTTACTTGGAAAACGCGTCATGGTCGACGTCTGGTTACGCGATCCGGATGACCCGCTTAATATGGACAAGTGCCGATATTTTGGCTCCGATATCGACGGTGGCTTCGCCGAATTCGCCGCAGTCGATTATCGAAACGTATATCCGATAGATTCAGGCTTTTCTGACGAAGAACTCGCAACCTTCGCTACGTCTTACGTCACAGCGGAGAATATGCTGGACCGTGCGCAAGTTGGCGAAGGCGACAAGGTCCTGATTCCAGGCGCGTCTGGTGGCGTTGGATCGGCGCTCATTCAGCTAGCTAATCGCCGTGGTGCAACAACTATCGCGATGGCTAGCGACAGCAAACATGACGCTGTAATGGCGCTCGGGCCGGATGCAGTTCTATCCCGCGAACCGACTGATCTACGAGCATCGCTTCGAGATGTGATCGGTGCGGATTGCGTCAATGTCGTCGCCGACGTTGTAGGTGGTGACCTGTTCCCGTCCATGCTCGACGCGCTGGCTCGTGGTGGCCGCTACACGTGCTCTGGTGCAATCGCCGGGCCGATTGTCGACCTTGACCTGCGCACGATGTATTTGAATGATCTGACTTTCACCGGAGCGACGGTAGTTCCGCCAGGAACGTTCGGCAGACTGGTGTCATACATAGAGCGCGGGGAAATCCGACCCCTGCTCGCTGCCAGCTATCCGCTCGAAGAACTAGTCGCGGCACAGACCGCGTTCCTCGCAAAAGAACACGTAGGCAACATCGTCGTTTCCATGTGAGAAGGGCTAGCGTTTTCTTTCAGCGCTGGGCGAATGGCCGAAGTGCTCTTTGTAACTCTTGCTGAAATGCGAACTCGAAACGAAACCGGTTAGCGCAGAAATCTCTACCAAACTCATGCTTGTCTGATGGAGTAATTCTCGCGCTCGCGCCAGTCGAATCTGCGAGTAATAGCGAGACGGTGTGCAGTGCAGGTAGCGCTCAAACAAGCGTTGCAGCTGCCGCCTCGACACACCGGTGTACGACGCGATATCGACCTGACTCATTGGCTCCCTGACGTTCGCCTCCATCAACTCGACGGCGACAATTAGTTTTTCAGACTGATTGCCAACTACATGTCTTAACGGCACGCGTTGCTTTTCGCCGGAGCGCCGGATGCGTTCGTAAATGAATTGCTCGGCGACGCCCGCACTGACTTCCGGTCCGCATTCCCTTTTAATCAGATGCAGCATCATATCGACCGGCGAGGTGCCACCGGAACAGGTATATCGATCACGATCGATTGTGTAGACGCTGCGACTAACGTGGACTTTCGGAAAGAGGTCGGTCATCGAACCCATGTTTTCCCAATGCACGCTACAGCGATAGCCTTCGAGCAAGCCGGCTTCGGCGAGAACGTAACTACCGGTGCAGCTTGAACCAAACCCGATTTTGCGATTACTCAATGAACGTAGCCAACGAAGCACTGTACCGTTGGTGTTCTTTTCTATATTCCAACCGCCGCAAATTATCAAAACGTCAACGCCTGAGAGGGCGTCCGGATCTTCCATCGCACTATCAACATTCACCGACAGCCCGTCACTGGCCAGGACCGGCCCACCGGATTCTGAAATTGTTTTCCAGCGATACACATCTTTCTTGCAGATACGATTCGCCATGCGCAGCGGCTCGACCGCAGATGACATCGAGATCAATGTGAAGTCATTGACCAGGAAGAATCCAAATCGGGTTGGTAGAGTTTTCTCTACGGCATCGTTCATAGCCGCAGTATGGGCCGCGATTCAGGCGACTTCAATCCTGTACTCGTCTCCGGCGCGCAGCAGCCATTGCCATAGATAGTCTGAGAAGCTGCGTCGCACCAGTACGTCAAATCCAGCGTCGCCGTCCAGCGGTCGCAGGATCACGCTCGCCTTCGCCAAACCTGTCTGGGCGCATGCTCCATGACCGAAGACACCGGGATGCAGGTCGAGCGCACAGCCTTTGGAGAGCAACTGGCGCGCACTCTCGCCACGCAGTCGATAAGTGAGCTGTCCACCACTCAGGTCGTTCACTGCAGCATGCTGCCGCTCAAGTTCAGCAGCCAGCGCAATCGTCAACCGTGAGGTGTCGGCCTGCTCGCCTACGAGCATCCACTCGTTAGGGCCAAGCCAGTAAATATCATGCTCACCACTGACGACAGTGTTCGGCTCTATAGGTAGAGCAAGTCCGATAACCTTTGCCGTTGCATCGAGAAAATCGGAATTGTTCGCATCACCGCGTAAATTTATGTAGCCGACATCCGTCAGCCGCTGCAAGCTCAGGGTCGAATCAGACATTCTGTCGTTCTCCCTTCGCATCATAGAAAACCGGCGATGTAATTTTCATCGGCACGAAGCTGCCATCAATAAGCGCGGCGTGAACTATTTGATCCTTGCGTGAATGCCCGTCAGCGACCAATGCCATCGCGATTGGATGCCCGAGACAGGCGCTCGCGTAGCTTGATGTAACGTGTCCGCACATCGGCACCGGCACTACCGCAGCCGGGTCATCGACCAGTTGCGTGCCTTCCGCAACAACGCTGACTCCGTCTGCAGACAACAACCCGACCAATTGTTTGCGGTTTGTACGGACAGAGTCAGATCGCGACAGGGATCGCTTGCCAAGAAAGTCCTTGTTTTTGGATAACAGCCAATTCATACGTAGATCGACCGGCGTAACCGAACCATCGGTGTCCTGGCCAACGATGACGAAACCTTTTTCAGCACGCAGCACGTGCATGGTTTCGGTTCCATACGGTGTCATTCCAAATTCCTCGCCGGCGCTGGCGATGCTGCGCCACATGTCCGCCGCAAAACGGCTGTCGACGTTCACTTCAAAGGCCAACTCGCCACTGAAGCTAACGCGAAACAACTGCACTGCTACACCCGCTAGCTCTGCATCTTTTACGCACATGAACGGGAACTCTGCATTGCTCAGATCGAGACTGCAGCCGAGTTTTTGCAGGACTTGCCTGCTCTTCGGGCCGGCCACAGCAATGGTCGAGAACTGGTCCGTAAGGGACGTCAGATAGACTTCAAGATCCGGCCACTCGGTCTGCAGCCACGCTTCCATCCAGCTCATGACATTGGCCGCGCCGCCGGTCGTTGTCGTCAGGTAAAACTGCTGCTCTCCGACCCGCGCCATGACACCGTCATCCATAAGCATGCCGTCTTCACCCAGCATGATGCCGTAAGCGCAACGTCCAACTTTCATCTTGCCGATGTCGTGCGTGTAAATTCGTTCGAGAAACTCAACGACATCCGGTCCACGCGCATCGATCTTGCCGAGCGTCGACGCATCCATCATGCCGACCGAATTTCGTACCGCGAGACACTCGCGATTCACCGCAGCGTGCAGATCCTCGCCGGTCGTGGGAAAATACCATGGTCGATGCCACTGACCGACTACTTCCATCGGCGCACCCGCTATTTCGTGGCACTCGTGAATCGCGCTCTTGCGCAACGGATCAAGCAGAAGGTCTGTATTTTCGCCGGCCCCGGTGCCGAAAGTCACCGGGGTGTACGCAGGCCTGAATGTAGTCGTTCCAACGGCCGCAATATCTTCACCCAGACACTCAGCAAGCACCGCCATCCCGTTGATATTGCCCAACTTTCCTTGATCGGTACCAAAACCTAGCGCGGTATAGCGTTTGACATGTTCGACGTTGCGATAACCCTCTCGTACCGCGAGACGGATATCCGCCACGCTGGTGTCGTTCTGATAGTCGACAAATTGTTTCGGGCATCGATCCGGGTCTTTTGCCGCAGGTACGCGCCACAAGGCCTGCATCGGATTCGTCTCTATCGCTATCGCGACGGGCACGTCAACTTTGGGTACTTTGATGCCGCACGCGGCCAATGCTTTCTCGCCCGCATCGCTGCCGTCCTGCAGACATTCCTGAAGCGAAAACTTGCCCGTGCCTGAGCCGGCCACGATGCATGCCTGCACCGACGACGCCGGCACGAAGCAGTGCAACTCGCTGTCCCACGCATTCTTGCCGCCCGAGTGCGAGTGCAAATGCACCGCCGGACTCCAGCCGCCCGACATCGCCAGCAAGTCGCAGTCAATATTGATGGTCGGTGCAACCGTCTCTGAAATATCGCCGTTCCAGATCGCGACGCGCACGCCCGTGATTTTCTTACCTCCGACAACATCGCAAACTACGTGTCCCTGCAATATCGGAATGCCCGCCTCACGGGCAGCAGCACCTGCTGCGGCCGCACCAGTAGCGCGACTATCCACGATGACTACTCTTGCGCCAGCACGATCGAGATCCAAAGCGGCTTGATAGGCGGAGTCATTGTTCGTGAAAACGACAGCGTTTTCGCCTGGACATACTGCGTACTTGTTGATGTAAGCCGTCACCGCCGAGGCTGTCATTACGCCTGGCCGGTCGTTATTACAGAACACCAGAGGGCGCTCGAAAGCGCCTTGCGCCAGCACCACTTGCTTCGCCCTGACCCGCCAAAGGCGCTCGCGTGGGAGCTCGGACTCTTGCTTGCCTAGATGGTCAGAGCAGCGCTCCGCGATTGCGAGGAAATTGTGATCGTAGTAACCAAAGACCGTACTGCGCGGCAACAAACGTACGTTGTGCAATGCAGAAAGCTCAGCGACAGTTGCCGCTACCCAGTCTGTCGCATCCTGTGCATCGATTTCGCTGCGCTCCGACAACAGACTGCCGCCGAATTCGCTTTGTTCATCGGCCAGAATCACACGAGCACCTGATCTCGCAGCTACCAGAGCGGCCATCAAGCCCGCCGGCCCACCGCCTGCGATCAGCAAGTCGCAATGTTCATTGCGGTGTTCATAACTATCGGGGTCGGCGTCTTTGGGAGCAGTGCCGAAGCCCGCAGACGCGCGGATAAAGCGTTCGTAGTATTTCCAAAGCGCCTTGGGTCGCATGAAAGTCTTGTAATAAAACCCCGCGGCGAACACGCGACTAAAACGATCGTTAAGTGCACTGATATCCCATTCAACGCTGGGCCAGCCTTTACAGGAGCGAGCGACAAGACCGTCGTACAACTCCACCTGGGTCGCGCGAAGATTCGGAATCGTCGCGGCACCAACTCCGATCTGCACGATCGCGTTCGGTTCTTCGGCGCCGACACCAACAATGCCGCGCGGTCGATGCAGCTTGAAACTTCTGCTGACCAAAGTGACCCCGTTCGCCAGCAGCGCCGATGCCAGAGTATCGCCTGCATAGCCGCTTAGGCGTTTACCATTGAAGGTAAATGCAAGCGGCTGCGAGCGATCGATACGGCCGCCTTGCGGCATGCGATTGTCGCTGCGACTAGAGCTCATGAGTTTCTGCAATGACGTAGCTAACAGTGTCCCGCTCCGCTTCAAACCAGCGTCGGCAGCCCTGAGCGTGGTTCCAAAGTTCCTTATGGGCGCCCTTGGGGTTCTTGCGATTAAACAAGTAGTCAGCCCATTCGGCATCACTCAGCGTATCCGGCTTGAGTGGTCGTTTGATACCGGCTTCACCACCATAGCTGAATTCAGTTTCAGCTCGCTCGCCGCACCATGGACATTTGATCAGTAACACAGCAGTCTCCCTAGTGCGCCACGGCAGCAGCGCCGTGCTCGTCAATCAATGCGCCAGTCGTAAAGCGCTCCAGATCAAACGGCGCGTTGAGCTCGTGCGGCCTGTCCTGCGCAATCGTATGTGCGAATGCCCAGCCGGATCCCGGCGTTGCTTTGAAGCCGCCGGTACCCCATCCACAATTAAAATAGAGGCCGTCGACTGGTGTCTTGCTGATAATCGGACAGGCGTCCGGACAAACATCGACGATGCCACCCCACTGTCGCAGCATGCGAACTCGGCTGAACATTGGGAACAAGGCGACAATGGCTTCCATCGTATGTTCGATCGTCTGAAAGCTGCCGCGTTGTCCATAACCGATATATGAATCAATCCCGGCACCAATCACCAGCTCGCCTTTGTCCGATTGACTGATGTAGCCGTGAACGGCACCTGACATGACAACCGTATCGAGTACCGGCTTCAAAGGCTCCGAGACGAAGGCCTGCAAAGGATGGCTCTCGACTGGCAGCCGCAGACCCGCCATTTCCGCAAGCACGCTGGCATGTCCGGCAACAACAACCGCGACCTTCGGCGCGTTGATCGTTCCACGTGTCGTTTCAACGCCGGTTACCTTGCCGTCTTTGCGATTAATGCCCGTCACTTCGCATTGCTCAATGATATGGACACCAAGCGCATCCGCAGCTCGTGCAAAGCCCCACGCGACGGCATCATGCCGTGCGACACCAGCGCGTCGTTGTAGCGACGCGCCCAATATTGGATAACGCGCTTGTGCGGATGTGTCGATCAACGGGATCGCTTTCTTGATCTGGGCAGCGTCCACGACTTCCGCGTCGATGCCGTTCAGTCGATTGGCACTGACGCGGCGCTCGATATCACGCATGTCCTGCAGATTGTGGCCGAGGTTATAAACGCCGCGTTGTGAAAACATGACGTTGTAATTCAGCTCCTGGCTGAGGCCTTCCCAGAGTTTCAATGACTTCTCGTACAGCAACGATGCTTCGGTCCACAAATAATTCGATCGAACAATGGTCGTGTTGCGACCGGTATTGCCACCACCAATCCAGCCCTTCTCCAGCACAGCAATATTTCGCATGCCATGCTCTTTCGCCAGGTAATAGGCAGTCGCCAGCCCATGTCCGCCGCCACCGACAATGATCGCGTCGTACTCGCGTTTAGGCTCGGGCTTGCGCCACGCGGAATCCCAATTGCGATTCTGCGTTAGCGCGTTCTTTAGCAAACCGAAGGCGGAATACTTGTTCACTTAGAATCACTCATTCAATTTCATCGTCAAAATAGCTTTTGTATTCTTCCGCAAACTGCGGCAGGCCATCATCAATATCGTAGTAGTCAGACTTCATGTGCACATAAATGTGCCGCGAAGTCTTCAGTCCAGTTGGCCGGTCTAAGGAACCGGCCCAAATACTCCAGTGCTTGCCGTGTTCCGGTCGCCAGAACAGGTTCGATCCACAGTGCTGGCAAAAGCCACGTTCCGCTGTAGGTGATGCGCGATACCATTTAATGTTCTCTTCGCCATCGATCTTGAGTTGCTCAGAACGGCAGGCGGTCGCGGCCACGAAATGGCCACTGGTCCTGCGACACTGTTCGCAATGGCAGAACATGATGGGACGTAACTCGCCGCTGACCTTGTAGTCGACGGCACCACACAGGCAATGCCCACTAGTCGTTTGCGCCGTTGACATCTCTCAGCCTCTCTTGCTTTGTATCGAAGGGACTTTCGACCACGACGGTTGCCGGATAGTTCTTACCCAATATCTCAATTTCAAGTTCTGTACCAACCTCTGCCAACTCCGGCCGCACCATTCCCAAAGCCAGAGATTGGTTGATGCGGAAGCCGAAGCCACCGCCCGTGGCGCGTCCCACAACCGCGCCATTCTGCAACAGTGCGTTGTTACCCAGTGCGTCCGCATCATCGACGCCGGAAACAATCAATGTGACCAACATGTTGTTAATGCCCGCTTCCTGCCAGGCAACGAGTGCCTCGCGCCCGAGAAAGTCGCCCTTATCGAGTTTCACAAAGCGATCCATCGCCGACTCAAACACTGAGTATTCAATGGAAAGTTCCGTACCCACCATCCGGTAGGACTTTTCGAGTCGCATAGAATCCATGGCACGAATGCCGAACGGTTTCAGACCGAGGTCATCGCCAACCGCAAACAGGGCATCGAATATCTGGTTTTGATCTTCCATCGCATGATGCAACTCCCAACCTAATTCGCCGACGTAGTTAACACGCATCGCGTTGCAGGCAGCGCCACCGACTGTGATTTCCTGTGCGGTCAGCCAACGAAATGCTTCGTTGGAAAGATCTGCGTCAGTCACTCGCGACAGTAGTTCACGTGATTTAGGCCCTGCGAGGACTAGCACGCCAACCGCATCGGTAAGCTGCTCAAATATCACACTGCCGTCTTTGGGCATGCGCTTCTTGAGGTAGTCGTGATCGAGCCTTTGCAGTGCGCCGGCCGACACCAGGTAAAACGAGTCTGCGGCGTCGCGACGGATCGTGAATTCAGAATGGACACCGCCCTTGGTGTTCAGCGAATGACAGAGACTGATGCCGCCCACCTTTCTCGGCAGAGTATTTGCGATCATGTAGTCCAGAAACGATTCCGCGCCCGGACCTGAAATGCGGCACTTCGCAAAAGCGCTCATGTCGAGCAAACCGACGTTTTGCGTCGTGTTTGCGACTTCTTTACGAATAGCCTCAAACCACTTTGAGCGGCGGAACGACCAGTCATCGACCTGCTCCATACCATCCGTCGCAAACCAGTTGGGGCGCTCCCAGCCGAATCGCTGCCCAAACACCGCGCCCTTCTCTTTCATCCGCTCGTAACAGGGTGCCGTTCGCAACGGACGGCCCGCCGGACGCTCTTCGTCCGGATAGTGAATTACAAAGACATTCGCATATGTTTCTTCATTCTTCGCGATCAAATATTCTTTCTTCGCGTAGTCGCCGAAACGCCGCGGATCAACGCCGAGCATATCGATAGTGGGCTCGCCGTCGACGATCCACTCAGCCAACTGCCAGCCCGCACCACCCGCGGCAGTGATACCGAAACTATGACCCTCATTCAGCCAGAAATTGTCTACGTCCCACGCTGGCCCAATGATCGGATTGCCATCCGGCGTGTACGCGATCGCGCCGTTATAGACCTGCTTGATGCCGACTTCGGCAAACGCCGGCACCCGATTCATTGCCGCTTCAATGTGCGGTGCAAGGCGATCGATATCCTCCTGGAATAATTCGTATTCTGCTCTCGGATCAGGTCCATCCACATAGCAACACGGAGCCCCCTCCTCGTACGGTCCAAGTATAAATCCACCGTTTTCTTCGCGCAGATACCAGGATCCATCAGCCTCGCGCAGCACGCCCATTTCCGGCAGTCCCGCGGCGCGACGTTTTTGTAGATCCGGATGTGGTTCGGTGACGATGTACTGATGCTCGACCGGGATCACTGGAATATCCAGACCTATCATTTCACCAGTTTTGCGCGCGTAGTTGCCAGTCGCGGAAATAACGTGGTCGCAGGTGATATCGCCTTTGTTGGTTTGCACCAGCCAACCGCCCGCCGTCGTCTGCTCTATATTCAGGACCATCGTTTGTCGGTATATCGTGGCGCCGCGAGCACGAGCACCCTTCGCCAATGCCTGGGTTAAATCGGCTGGCTGAATGTAGCCATCATCGGGGTGATAAATACCGCCGACAAGCCCATCGATATTACACATCGGCCAAAGCTTTAGAATTTCGTCCGGCGTAAGGAATTGAACATCGACGCCGATAGTCTTGGCAGTCGCCGCGTATTGGTAATACTCATCCATGCGATCACTATTCATCGCAAGGCGCAGATTGCCGACCTGCGAGAAGCCAACCGATTGACCGGTTTCCTCCTCCAGACTCTTGTAAAGATTCACCGAATACTTGTGCACCTGTCCGACGCTGTAGCTCATGTTGAACAATGGCAGCAGGCCAGCAGCGTGCCAGGTTGATCCGGACGTTAGTTCTGCCTTCTCGAGCAACACCACGTCATCGCCCCAACCCTTTTTGGCCAGGTGATAAAGCGCGCTGACGCCAACAACGCCGCCGCCGATTACAACTACTTTTGCTTGTGTTTTCAATTAGTTATTCTCAATAGAATGAACTCGGCTCGCGCGCAAAAAGCGTGCGCAGCATAGGTTCGAAATGTTCCAATGGTTGCGACTCGTAATCGGGATCAAACGAGGGTTGATCCCAGTTCGCGCAAAAATCCACGCAGGCCTGAAAGTGTGGATGGTCTTTGTATTTCTCACGGGCGTTGCTGTCAAAGCCCATGAACTGAAAATAGTAGTAACCCTGGAATAGACCATGGTGCTTAACGATCCATAGATTTTTTTCACTTACGTAGGGAGCCAACAACGCAGCCGCTACTTGCGAGTGATTTGCCGGCGCAAGGATATCGCCGATATCGTGCAGCAACGCACAAACGATGGTTTCTTCATCCGCGCCATCACGCTCGGCGCGCGTCGCCGTCTGCAGGCAATGCTCGAGTCGACTGATCTGATACGGCGACTCACCGTCGAGTTGGCGTAACCACTCCATTACCTGATCGGCAAAACTCGCAATGTGTTGGTCATAGTGCGCGTTGACGATATCGCAATCGTCCTGCGTCCCATGCTCCATCGCGGTGTATGAAACCTTCGCAGCCATAACCTATGCCTTACTTCGCCGGCGACGCCGTGGTCGATCGGAGTCGCTCTGCGCCGCTTTCGGCGCGGGCCTTTTGACTACCGAAAATAATTTCGGAAATTTGTCGGTCTTGTTTGGCAATGCCATTGCGTCGACAAAGTATTCCTGAAACTTCGGCTCGACCGCCGTCTCGATCTTTTTGATTTTTCGCACGACGGACTCAATCTCACGTCGCGCAGCGACATTCAGGAGTGCGATGCGTGCGCCTGTACCGGCAGCGTTACCTGCGGATTCGACATTTTTCAAATCGCAGTCTGGAATAAGACCGAGCACCATCGCGTACTTGGTATCGATGTGGCTACCAAAGGCGCCCGCAAGACGAATGCGATCCACGCTTTCGATTCCCGCTTTATCCAACAGCAATTTCACACCCGCATACAATGCGCCCTTCGCCAACTGAATCTGACGCACGTCATTTTGTGTAACGACGATTCGTTGCACGCCATCGTGCAGCAAGAACGACCAGGTTCGATCTTCTTGGATCACACGGTCACTCTGTTCGGACATGGCGCCGTCTACAACACCATCCTCAGTAATGATGCCGGTCAGATACATTTCGGCGACCGCCTCGATAATGCCCGAGCCGCAGATGCCGGTAACGCCGAATGCTTCGGTCGCCTCCGCGAAACCGGGCTCGTCGGACCAGATATCAGAACCTATGACACTAAAGCGTGCGACCAGGGTCCCCGGGTCGATACGAACACGCTCGATCGCACCCGGTGCCGCCCGTTGCCCGCAACTGATTTGCGCACCCTCGAAAGCAGGTCCGGTCGGGCTCGAACAAGCGAGCAAACCGTCACGATTACCGAGGACAATCTCCGCGTTAGTGCCAACGTCAACGATCAAGGAGACCTCGCCCAGAAGATACGGCTCTTCGGCGAGAATCATCGCCGCGGCATCCGCACCGACGTGGCCCGCGATGCACGGCAGTACGTACACTGTCGCGCCACTATTGATCTCCAATCCCAACTCAGCTGCGCTTAGATCAAGCGCTGCATCGGTAACCAAAGCGAATGGCGCTGTACCAAGCTCCACCGGACTCAGCCCGAGGAACAGATGATGCATGATTGGGTTTCCGGCGACCGTAACTTCGACTATCTCGTCAACGTCGATACCGCCTTCTTTGGCGAGACCGGCGATCAGCTTATTCACGCCCTCGCGAACCGTACTCGTTAAGTCCGCCGCTCCATCAGCGTTCATCATCACGTACGACACACGGCTCATCAGATCTTCACCGAAGCGAATCTGCGGATTCATGATGCCGTCGGTTGCGACAACATCGCCGTTGGTAAGGTTTATCAGATTTGCAGCAATCGTCGTGGATCCGATATCCATCGCAATGCCATAGGCGTCTTGTTTAAATCCAGACCAGACCGCAATTACCCGGGACTTCTTATAGACCGCGACCGTCACTTGCCATTTGCCCTTGCGCAGTGCTGTTTGCAGGCCGGGCAAGACACGAGAATCGCATTTCAGGTCCGGCAGGTCCCACTGCGACTCCAATGCTTCCAGCAGACGCTGCACGTCACCAGTTGGCTCATACATGTCGGCTTCTCGCACCTCGACGTAGTAGAGATGCACGCCAGTGTCGAGCGTAATATCGCGATGCTCGGCGCTCTTACGAACAACCTGTCGATGCATCTGGCTCTCTGCAGGTACATCAATGACAAGATCGCCCTGGATAGTCGCCTGACAACTAAGCCTTCGACCAGGTTTGAAATTGCGACGCCGCTCTGCGAAGCGCGTTTCGACTTCACCAACTTTAGAGAGGTGCTCACCTTTGGAAGTAATTGCATGTTTGGCGAACTCACCCTCGGCAACGTTCACCTGACAACGACCGCACATCGCGCGCCCGCCGCATACCGAGTCTACGTCCACTCCGAGGCTACGCGCCGCATCCAGCACCGAAGTACCAAGCGCGAACGTGCCGCGCTTGCCCGACGGTGTGAATACGATTTTCGCCTCGTTGTTACTCATCAGACTGATTGACGTCTGCGCTTGCGACCGCCGCGACCTTCGCCCTCCGCACTCGGCTCACGATATTTCTTGATCCAGTTTTTGCAATCGGGATCGTTACCCATCATCACATCCGCACCCAGTACTGCCTGCATAACTTCTGCATGCAGCGGGCTGGTAATTGCTGAAGTCATGCCGGCGCCGATCGCCATGGTTAAGAATGCGCTATTGATACCGTTGCGGTTCGGCAAACCGAAACTGACGTTCGACGCACCGCAGGTCGTATTGACCTTCAGCTCATTTCGAAGTCGCTGCACAATGTGCATTACCTGCTTACCCGCCGTATTGATTGCCCCGATTGGCATGACCAAAGGGTCGACAACGACGTCTGCTGCCGGAATACCAAAGTCCGCCGCACGCTCGACGATTTTCTTGGCAACCTTGAAGCGCTCGTCAGGGTCTTCCGATATTCCCGTCTCATCGTTTGAAATAGCAACGACGGCAGCGCCGTATCTGGCCACCAGCGGCAATACTCTTTCCAGGACTTCGTCCTCGCCGGTCACCGAATTGACCAATGCTTTACCCTGATAGACGGATAGTCCGGACTCCAAAGCTTCAATGATTGACGAATCAATCGACAGTGGCACATCAGTTACCGACTGCACGAGCTTGATCGCCTCGGCCAGGATCGCGGGTTCGTCAGCGAGCGGAATTCCAGCGTTCACGTCAAGCATGTGCGCGCCCGCTTCGACCTGCGCCAATGCATCCGAAATGACACGGCTGTAGTCGCCATTCTTCATTTCCTCGGCGAGAATTTTTCGTCCCGTTGGGTTGATGCGCTCGCCAATGATGACGAACGGGCGGTCAAAGCCGATTCGCACTTCCTTATTGGCAGAACTGATGAGTGTGTCTGTCATTCCAGTAATCTCCGATTAATCTAACTGGTAGCCGGGTCTGTATCCCGGGCAATTCCGGGATGCCATAGCTCGCGGCCTGCTAATGCATTTGAACGTTCGACGATTTCTGCAACCCTGGCTTCCTGTTTGTAAGCCATGATGTGCACGCCGCTAACGCCCTCTATTTCCTTCATTTCGCGGATCATGTCCACGCAAATACTTACGCCTTCTTCTTTCTGGTTTT
>CAYWYT010000014.1:0-19555 GCA_964462665.1 uncultured Woeseiaceae bacterium
AGAGCGTGCCGTGGCAGGAAATCTGGCGCGTAGGAATCAGCAATATCTGGCACGCTGAATTTGCAGGCGTTCCCGAGAGCGAGATCGAGTCCTACGATGACAATGCACGCATGGCGTTGTTCTATCCGCGCGGCGGCGAGACACTAACAGTGGAGGCGACCCGCCCGGAAGGCAGCGCCGGCTCGACTTTGGCTTTCGACTCCGTCGACTTGCATGCCATACACGGTGATCGCTCCAGTGACGTAACGATGTCGCTTCAATATAGAAGTACGCGCGGCGCACAACACCTTGTGCAAATACCAGCGAATGCCGAAGTGAGTAGTGTGGTCATTGATGGCAGGAAACAATCGTTGCGCGCAGTAGACGGTGCAATCGATCTGCCGATATTGCCGGGCGAACACAATATCCAAATGACTTGGCGAATCGACGGCGAAGTGAATTCTCGCTTGTCGACGCCGTTGGTCGATATCGGTGCACCCGCAAGCAATATTTCACTGCACCTCGATTTGCCGAAAAATCGTTGGCTACTGGGTACCAGTGGGCCGCGGCTCGGGCCTGCCGTTCTGTACTGGTCCGAGCTTGCCGTTTTGATCCTCGCTGCCTTGATCTTGGGCAGAACGTCTCTGGCGCCGCTCAGGACCTGGCACTGGTTGTTGCTGGGACTCGGCTTCAGTACTTTCGCCTGGCCCGCGTTGGCCCTGATCGTCGTATGGCTACTGGCCTCCGGTGCTCGGGAACGATGGGATGGCAATGTGTCCTGGTGGCGGTACAACCTGGTGCAGTTGGCCTTCGCCGGACTAACAGTAATCGCACTGGGAACGATTGTTACTAACCTTCCGAGCGGCTTGCTGGGTGTGCCCGACATGCATATTGCAGGCAACGGATCGTACGGTAATGCGCTGCAATGGTTTGCCGATCAAAGCACCTCCGCACTACCGACTGCTTCTGTTTTGAGCGTTCCGATGTGGGTGTACAAAGTTTTGATACTGGGATGGGCGTTGTGGTTGAGTTTCGCGTTATTACGCTGGTTGCCGTGGGTTTGGCGTTGCTTCTCCAGTCAGGGATACTGGCGTCCTCGCGAACACGTAGTTGTCGCAACAACAGAGAGCGATGAATGACCAGAAATGCGATTATCTGGGCGGCTATCTTTGTCGGCGTACTTCTATGGTCAGCCATCCAGCCGACCGACTTAACCATCTGGGTGCTAGAAGTAGCACCCGCGATAATCGGTGCCGCCATTTTGGTGTTCACGCGCAAACGCTTTCCGTTGACGACGCTGACTTACGTACTGATTCTCATTCATTGCATTGTCTTGATGGTGGGTGGCCACTACACCTATGCGGAGGTTCCGATCGGCGATTGGGTCCGCGATACATTCGATCAATCACGCAACAACTACGACAAACTCGGTCACTTTGTGCAGGGATTCATACCTGCACTGATCGCTCGTGAAATCGTGGTGCGCCTGAAAGTATTTAACTCCACCAAGTGGCGAAATTTTTTCATCGTGTGTTTTTGTCTCGCAGTCGCGGCCTTCTACGAGTTGATCGAATGGTGGACTGCAGTTCTTGCAGGTGAATCCGCGGATGCGTTTCTCTCAACTCAGGGTTATGTGTGGGATACACAAGCGGATATGTGGACTGCATTGGTCGGAGCGGTTCTCGCACTATTGTTGCTTGGCAGTTGGCAGGACAAGCAGCTAAAGGCAGCAGGTTTCGTGCGTGCCTAGAATGCGGTTTCTGCCGTTCTTCATAGCCGCCGTTTGCTGCACCTCGACGGCCGTCGCCGAGGAGTGTGTGATTCTTCTGCATGGGATGGCTCGTTCTGCGCGTTCCATGGAAACCATGGCTGAGGCGATCGACGCGGCCGGATTTACCGCAATTAACATAGACTACCCTTCTCGCGAGTATCCTATTGAAGAGCTGGCGCCGATGGCCGTGGGCAAGGGCTTAATGCTTTGTGAAGCGGCCGGGGCGACTGAGAAGACGCATTTTGTAGCTCACTCTCTTGGCGGTATCCTTGTTCGTAAGTATATGAAAGATAACGAAATAGAGAGTCTTGGACGCGTCGTTATGCTGGGCCCGCCGAATCAGGGCAGCGCAGCGGTCGATAAACTTGGTGATTGGCCGGGGTTTGACTGGCTCAACGGCCCGGCCGGCCGGCAACTGGGAAAAGGCCCGGAAAGTGTCCCTTTACAACTGGGTGCAGCAAATTTTGAACTCGGTATAATTGCCGGTAACCGAAGCATCGATCCCATCACATCTGCAGTCCTGGATGATCCCGACGACGGCAAAGTGTCAGTCGAGGATACCAAACTGGAAGGCATGGACGACTTCATAATCGTCGAGCATTCGCATGCATTCATGATGCGTTTGCAGAGGCCGATCGAGCTCACAATTCAGTTTCTCAAATTTGGTCATTTCGATAATGTGCAATAGCAATACGTTCAGGTCTTCAGTGCTTATTCTCGTCGCAGTCATCATGGCAGGCTGTGGTGGTTCATCTGGCGGTGGCGGCGGTACTCCGCCCGGGTTCGTGCCAACAGCGGATGCACGTTCGCCTTCAGTGGGCCGACAATGGAATGATTTTTTGTTAGAAGCGATTCGCGACGATTTCGCGCGGCCGACTGTGCACGCTCGCAACCTGTTTCACATTTCCGCAGCCATGTATGACGCGTGGGCTGTTTACGACAGCACGGCCAACGGCTATTTGGCAGGTCAGCAGGTCGGAGCATTTAGCTGCAGCCTGACAGCTTTCACTGCGCCACAAGACATTCATCCTGCACGCGAAGAGGCTATCAGCTACGCGGTATACCGCTTGATCCTGCATCGTTTTGCGAACTCGCCGGGCGCACAGGACATCATCGAAGGTGCCGACGCGCAGATGCTGACTCTTGGCTACGACACCACCGATGTTTCTACAGCTTATGCCGCTGGATCGGCTGCCGCGATGGGTAACTACATTGCAGACTGCTATATCCAGTTTGGACTGCAAGACGGCGCCAATGAGGTAAATGACTACGTCAACACTGTCTACATGCCGGTCAATCCTGCGGTAGAGCCGGAATCGCCAGGCAATCCAAATATTGTGGACCTGGATCGATGGCAGCCAATTTCACTCTCGCTATTTATCGATCAGTCCGGCAATCCCATTGCCGATGAGCCCGAATTCCTCAGTCCTGAGTGGGGACAAGTGCAGCCATTTGCGTTGCGCGATGCGGACAAGACCACGTATCAACGCGACGGTTTCGACTACCAAGTTTATTTTGATCCAGGCATGCCACCGACGCATGCCGGGACCTTATCCGCAGAATACAAATGGGGATTTGCCCTGGTGTCGATCTGGTCGTCACACCTGGACCAAAGCGACGGTGTGATGATGGATATTTCGCCAGCAAGTCTCGGCAATATTCAGCAATATCCCGCCAGCGTTGGTGAGTACCCGCAGTTCTATGACCTACTGAATGGCGGTGATGCCAGCGTCGGTTATACGGTGAATCCGGTTACGGGTGCCGCATATACCCCGCAAATGGTGCCGCGTGGCGACTATGCGCGGGTGCTTGCGGAGTTCTGGGCGGATGGCCCCGACTCTGAAACCCCGCCGGGCCATTGGTTTGTGATTCTCAACGAAGTTAACGATCACCCGGATCTGGTGAAGAGATTCGGCGGCGTTGGCGAAGAACTTGGCCCGCTGGAATGGGATGTTAAATCCTATTTCATGCTTGGTGGTGCCATGCATGATTCCGCGATCGCAGCCTGGGGAATCAAAGGTTGGTACGACTATATTCGACCGCTGTCTGCGATTCGCGCAATGGCAGACAACGGACAGAGTTCCGAGCCGCTGTTGCCGTCCTATTCGGTCGACGGTTTGCCGCTGGAGCCGGGTTTCATCGAGTTGGTCGAAGTCGGAGATCCGCTCGCGGGCGCTGCCGATGAACACGTCGGCAAGATCAAACTGTTCGCATGGCGTGGTCCTGACTATGTCCTTAATCCTTTCGTGGATCAGGCCGGGGTCGATTGGATACTGGCTGAAAACTGGTGGCCGTATCAGCGGCCGTCGTTTGTTACGCCGCCGTTCGCAGGTTACTTGTCGGGCCATTCCACTTATTCACGTGCCGGCGCCGAAATACTGACGTCATTGACGGGCAGTGAATATTTCCCTGGTGGCATGAGCGAATTTCAAATTGTGGCCAACGATTTTCTCGTGTTTGAGGACGGTCCGAGCGTTGACATGACGTTGCAGTGGGCAACCTATCGCGATGCATCGGATCAATGCAGCCTGTCACGAATCTGGGGCGGCATTCACCCTCCGGCTGACGATATTCCCGGGCGTTTGATCGGCGAGCAGATCGGTAACAACGCGTTTGACGCCGCCGTGACGTACTTTAACGGAGCGCCATAGCCGCTAGTGCCTCGGCGGGCTTTGCGGCTGCATTCGACAAAAATGTTAATGAGAATTCAGTATGAATAGAACAATCTTGATCTTTGTTGCGCTAATTGCATTAACGGCTTGCGCCGACAAGTCACCGCAGAGCATTCACCTGACCATGCAGACGTCGCTGGGTGCGGTCGAGCTGGAGTTGTATCCGGAAAAGGCGCCGCTCACTGTCGAAAATTTCGTAAGACTTGCAGATGGCGGCCATCTTGATGGCGCTACGTTTTATCGCACGGTGTCACCCGAGAACGACAATGGCGCTCCGGCAATCTCGGTTATCCAGGGCGGTATCGGTGACGCACAAAGCCCATTTGCACCGATCGGACACGAAACCACGTTGCAAACAGGCTTGCCGCATCTCGACGGTAGTCTTTCCATGGCACGTTCTGAGGTTGGTACGGCCAGTACCGAATTCTTTATTTGTATTGGCGCTCAGCCCGCGCTCGATTTTGCCGGCACGCGCAATGCAGATGGTGAAGGTTTTGCTGTTTTTGGACAGGTCGTTTCTGGCATGGATGTCGTGCACGCGATTCATCAATCGCCAGCCGATGCGCCGACCGAGATCGAATACTTTCAGAACCAGCTCATCAATGAGCCGGTCGTGATTGAGTCGCTCAAGCGCTCTGCGCAGTAGTCTGAGGGGCAACCAAAGGTTTTAGATACTCACCCGTAAAAGACGCCTTGTTCGCCGCTACATCTTCCGGTGTTCCGGTGGCGATAATCTGCCCGCCGCCATCACCACCTTCGGGGCCAAGATCGATCACCCAGTCCGCGGTTTTGATGACATCAAGATTGTGCTCGATGACAACAATTGTGTTGCCGCGATCGCGCAGGCGATGCAATACGCTTAGCAGTTGCTCGATGTCGTGGAAGTGCAGGCCGGTCGTCGGCTCGTCAAGAATGTACAGTGTGTTGCCGGTATCGCGTTTCGATAATTCCTTAGCAAGCTTCACCCGCTGGGCTTCGCCGCCCGATAGCGTCGTCGCGTTTTGTCCGAGCCGCACATAGGTCAGGCCAACTTCCATTAGAGTCTGCAGTTTTTTCGATACCACCGGCACGTTTTGGAAAAACACGGCCGCATCCTCGACGGTCATGTTGAGCACTTCATGGATGTTCTTGCCCTTATAACGAATCTCCAAAGATTCGCGGTTGTAACGCTTACCGTGGCATACATCGCAAGGCACATAGACGTCGGGTAGAAAATGCATCTCTACCTTGATGACCCCGTCTCCCTGACAGGCC
The DNA here is from genome assembly GCA_964462665.1 of uncultured Woeseiaceae bacterium. Classification (GTDB taxonomy): domain Bacteria; phylum Pseudomonadota; class Gammaproteobacteria; order Steroidobacterales; family Woeseiaceae; genus UBA1847. Next base: position 5,677 of record CAYWYT010000014.1, read on the forward strand.
TCGCAACGACCGCCTTTTACGTTGAAACTGAATCGACCTGGCATGTAGCCGCGCGAGCGAGCCTCTTGCGTGCCGGCAAATAACTCACGAATAGGAGTGAACAAGCCGCTGTACGTCGCCGGGTTCGAGCGAGGGGTTCTGCCAATAGGACTCTGACTGATATCGATCACACGATCGACTTGCTCCAAGCCCAGAATCTCCTTGTGCGGCGCGGGGTTACGGTTGCTTCGATTCAGCAGGTCGGCCACAGCCTTGTAGAGCGTGTCATTGACCAAAGTCGATTTGCCCGAGCCGGACACGCCGGTTACACAGGTCATTAGCCCGACTGGAATGACTGCATCAATGTCTTTCAGATTGTTGCCGCTGGCGCCAAGTATAGAAATTGAGCGCGCTGTATCGAAACTGGTGCGCTTCTCGGGAAGGGCGATGCTGCGTTTACCGGACAAGTACTGGCCCGTTAAAGACTCGCTGTTATTCAGGATTTCCTCGGGCGTTCCCGCGGCGACGATTTGGCCACCGTGCACACCGGCACCCGGTCCAAGATCCACAACATAGTCCGCAGCGAGAATGGCTTCCTCGTCATGTTCAACGACGATGACGGTGTTGCCGATGTCACGCAGATGCGTCAGCGTTCCGAGCAAGCGCTTATTGTCTCGTTGATGCAGTCCGATCGAGGGTTCGTCGAGGATATACATCACGCCCACGAGACCAGAGCCAATTTGACTGGCGAGCCGTATACGTTGCGCTTCGCCTCCTGACAAAGTATCGGCACTGCGATCCAGTGACAGGTAATCAAGGCCAACATCGCTAAGAAAACCTAATCGGTCGCCGATCTCCTTAACGACTTTCTCCGCAATGGTGGCGCGCCAGCCATCAAGCGCGAGCGAAGCAAAGAACGCGCGAGCATTACCGACGGACATGTGTGAAATTGTCGGTATTGACTGGCCGGCTATAAAAACATGGCGTGCGGATCGATTCAGTCTGGTGCCACCACAGTCGGGACAGTCCTGGCTGTTGAGGAATTTGGCGAGCTCTTCGCGTACGGCGCCGGACTCGGTCTCATGGTAGCGGCGCTCGAGATTCGGGATGACACCTTCGAACTTATGCAGTTTCTTAATCTGCATGCCACGAGAGTTCTCGTAAAAGAACTCAATCTTCTCGCCACCGCTGCCGTACAAAACAACGTCCTGCAGTTTCTTCGCAAGCTCCGAAAACGGGGTTTCGAGATCAAAGTCATAATGCGATGCCAGGCTTTGCACCATTTGATAGTAATAAGTGGTCTTGCGATCCCAGCCGCGAATCGCGCCGCCGGCGAGAGACAAGTCCGGGTTCACAACGACGCGCAGCGGGTCGAAGAACTGCTTCACACCCAGGCCGTCGCAGGTGGGGCAGGCGCCGGACGGGTTATTGAAGGAGAACAGCCGCGGCTCGAGCTCGCTCAGGCTGTAGCCGCAGATGTTGCAGGCGAAGCGGTCAGAAAACGTGACTTCCTCAGCATCAGGGTCGTCCATATAGGCAATTCTGGCGATACCGTCCGCGAGCCGCAGTGCCGTCTCGAACGATTCTGCAAGGCGCAGGCGGATGTCATCCTTAACTTTGAAGCGATCAACAATTGCGTCGATACGGTGTTTCTTGCGCAGATCCAGAGCCGGTGGCTGGTCCAGCTCATATACCTCGCCATTGATGCGTGCTCGAATGAAGCCTTGTGCCATCAGGTCTGACATCAACTGCACATGCTCGCCCTTGCGGTCGCTGACGACCGGCGCAAGCAGCATCAGACGCGTTCCTTCCGGCAGCGCGAGTACCTGATCGACCATCTGACTGACGGTCTGCGCTTCAAGATCGGTGTCGTGATCAGGGCATTTCGGCGTGCCCGCGCGCGCGTATAGCAGCCGCAGGTAGTCGTAGATCTCGGTCACGGTACCAACAGTCGAGCGTGGGTTGTGCGAGGTCGACTTTTGTTCGATCGAGATAGCCGGAGACAGGCCGTCGATGTGATCGACATCCGGCTTTTCCATCATCGACAGAAACTGGCGCGCGTAAGCGGACAAAGACTCAACGTAACGACGCTGACCTTCGGCATAAATAGTGTCGAACGCTAGTGACGACTTTCCGGAACCGGAAAGGCCTGTAAACACGATCAGTTTGTCGCGCGGCAAGCTCAAGTCGAGATTACGAAGATTGTGCGTGCGTGCGCCGCGGATATCGATGGACTTCATAGTGTGATTCAGTAAACGTCGACCAACCTGCTAATATACGCGGCCCTGTAACCCCGGCGCAAAGAGTGCCTGCAATACAATCAGAAAACGGCAGTGAATCTGTCTCCATGCTGCCCTCGGAGAAGCGCGTTGTCGGCGTCGCTGCGCTAATCGCGATGCTGCGCATGCTCGGGCTGTTCTCATTGCTGCCGGTGCTGGCGTTGTATGCCAGCAGTCTTGAGGGCGTGACGCCGCTGCAGATCGGCCTTGCCGTGGGCGCTTACGGCCTCACTCAGGCGGCACTGCAAATTCCGCTCGGCATGTTGTCCGACAGGATAGGCCGACGACCCGTGATCATCGGCGGCCTGTTCGTCTTCGCATTCGGCAGTATCGTCGCCGCGACCAGTGACAGTATAGAAATGGTGATCGTGGGACGACTGCTGCAGGGCGCAGGGGCTATTTCGGCAACGCTGGCAGCCATGATCGCGGACGGCACCCGCGAGCAAGTTCGAACCCGCTCGATGGCCGTATTCGGCATCGGTATCGGTTTGTCCTTCGTTATCGCGCTGATTGCAGGCCCAGCCATTGCAGCCTATGCCGGCGTACCGGCCTTATTCTGGATTGCAGCAGTCCTGGCTGTTGCCGGCGCTGCGTTGTTACGCCTCATACCCGATGATATTGAGCAGCCTGCCGCCCAGCACGAGTGGAATCTGCGCCCGGCGATGCGGCCGGACCTGCTGCGACTCGATTTCTATGTGTTCCTGTTGCACGCGATATTGACCGCAAGTTTCGTGGCATTACCGTTTCTGTTCACGAAAACGCTGGCATTGCCGGTAACCAGTCACTGGAAGATTTATGTCGGCGCGTTGCTGTTATCGCTGTTCGGCACCATACCGTTGATTTTGCGTGATGAGCGCCAGGGCAAAGAGGCAACTGTCGGTCTGGCTGTCGGCCTGATACTGGTAGGGCTGGTGCTGTTGTCGTTTACCGCCTTTTCGGTGTTTCCAGTATTCGTCGCATTAACGCTGTTCTTCGCCGGATTCAATTTTCTCGAGGCAGGACTGCCGGCCCGGCTATCCATTCTGGCCGACGGGGATGCCCGCGGAGCGACGCTGGGCGTGTTCTCCAGCTCGCAGTTCTTCGGCGCCTTTGTGGGCGGATTAATCGGCGGCCGCTTCCTCAGTTCCGGACACCCCACAGACGTCTTCTTCGTCTGCGCGCTGCTGGCCGGTATCTGGCTAGCCTCATCAGGCATTTTCCGCCAATAGGTGACAGTTACCGTCGGCGCACCAAAATAGTGCCATTTATCGATAGTGCACCCAAAGTGAGCATTTTCGGTAACTGTCACCTAAACCTAGAAAGTGGGGTGGTAAATCAGCCATCAGGCTCTACAATGGGCGACCCTCATCGGCTCCGCAGCCGTGAGGAATAATCATAATTACCAGAAAGGGGACCTGCTATGGCCCGCGGAATTAACAAAGTCATCATCGTCGGTAATCTCGGGGGAGACCCTGAAACACGCTATATGCCTAGCGGCTCGGCGGTAACCAATCTAACAGTGGCGACCAATGAGAGTTGGAAAGACAAAGCTACAGGCGAGCAAAAAGATCGCACTGAGTGGCACAAAGTCGCCATGTTCAATCGTCTTGCTGAAGTAGCCGCCGAATATCTGCGCAAAGGCTCGCAGGTCTACATCGAAGGCAAGCTGCGCACGCGCAAGTGGCAGGACAAAAGTGGCCAGGATCGCTGGACGACTGAAATCGTTGCCGACGAGATGCAAATGCTTGGCGGTCGTGGTGGCAGTGGTGGTGGTGGCGGTGGCGGTGGATCTGCACCGATGAGTTCACCGTCAGACTCTGGACCTGCAAGTGCGCCGCCGCAGCCTGGTCCCGACGATTTCGACGACGACATTCCGTTCTAGCCAGGACGTGAACATAGGTGTCATTGGGTACGGCAGACACTCGAGCGCTAATTTGTATCCTGCGTTTCTGCTGGCGGGTGCCGAGATAAGCTGCGTGCTCACACGCAGCCTGGAATCGGCACAAAAAGCCGCGGGCGCCCTTGGCGCAGACCGCTACTACGACGATATCGATAGCATGCTTGAAAGTGAGCGGCTCGACGCGGTGGTTATTTGCGTCGAGCCTGAAGATCAGGCGCCGTTAACAATCCGATGTGTACAGGCAGGGGTCGCGGTTTTTGTCGAGAAGCCGTTGGGTATGTCGGCTGACGAAGCGCGGCAGGTAAGTGCGGCGTCTGAAAAGTACGACGTTCCTGTCATGGTCGGATTCATGAAACGGTTTGCACCAGCCTACCAGCGACTCGCTGAACTGGTTGCTGATCAGGGCAGGCTTGGTCGTATTCTGACCATTGACGCAGCATTCTCATTTGCGCCATGGACAACTGAATTACGGGTGGACTCATTCCTGCAACAGGGCGCGATCCACATGCTGGATATCTTGCTCGCGACATTTGGTAGTGCGACTGTTGTAGCGGGGCATAGCAATTCTACCGAGTCTGATATTGGCCTCGCGTATACGTTGCGATTCGCCGAAGGGGCGGTCGCGTCGGTAACATTGTCAGCCACGCAAGCGCGCGAAGGTACTTTCGAGAACATTTTAGTAACCGGCACCAAAGGCTGGGCCGAGGCTGACAATCTAGGCACGCTGAATTATCGTTTTGACCATAAAGACGGTGCGATACGAGAAAAATGGGACGCCCACTTGAATGTGCCCGACACGACAGAGCGAGCACGTGAGTTGTGCAAAGAGGGATTTTACGGCGAAGCAAAGCATTTCATTGATCGGGTTGCCGCGAATGAGATGCCGAATTCTTCGGCAACTGAAAACATAGCTACAATGAAGCTATGTGACGAAATGATCGAGATTGTTCTTTGAAACTATTTATACAAACGATGGGCTGCCAAATGAACGAGTACGACTCGGACAAGATGGCCGATGTCCTGCGTGAGTCACATGGCTATGAGCTCACCCAAGACGTTGCCGAGGCCGATCTGCTGCTGATGAATACCTGTTCGATTCGCGAGAAAGCGCAGGAGAAGGTTTTTTCTGCGCTGGGTCGCTGGCGCCCGCTGAAAGAAAAGAGGCCGGGCGTCATGATCGGCGTTGGTGGCTGCGTCGCAAGTCAGGAAGGCGAAGCAATCACGAAGCGTGCACCGTTTGTTGATGTTGTATTCGGGCCGCAAACCCTGCATCGCTTACCGGAGCTGATAGATAGCGCGCGCGAGAAAAACGCGTCGGTAGTTGATATCTCGTTTCCGGAAATCGAAAAATTTGATCGCTTGCCCGAACCGCGGGCCGAAGGGCCCACGGCATTTGTTTCTATCATGGAAGGTTGCAGCAAGTACTGTAGCTTTTGCGTCGTACCGTATACACGCGGCGAAGAGATTAGCCGGCCGTTCGACGACGTCATTGCGGAGTGTGTCAGTCTGGCGCAGCAAGGAGTGTGCGAAGTTAACTTGCTCGGCCAGAACGTCAACGCGTTTCGCGGGCCGATGCACGATGGTCAGATCGCTGATCTCGCGACGCTTATCTATTACGTAGCAGCGATCGACGGTATTGAGCGTATTCGATTTACAACCTCCCACCCGGTCGAATTTACAGACAGCCTGATCCAGGCCTACGCCGAAGTCCCGCAGCTCGCTAACTATCTACATCTGCCGGTGCAGCATGGGTCCGATCGAATTCTGGCGATGATGAAACGCGGGCATACCGTACTCGAATACAAGCAGAAAATTCGTAAGCTGCGCGCAGCACGTCCGGGCCTTTCGCTCTCGTCTGATTTTATTATTGGTTTCCCGGGTGAAACCGATGCTGATTTTGAGGCTTTGATGAATCTGGTTGCCGAGATCGGTTTTGACCAGTCATTTAGCTTTGTCTACAGCCCGCGTCCAGGCACCCCGGCGGCCGGTCTTGCTGACGACACTCCAATGGAAGTCAAAAAGCAAAGATTGGAGATCCTGCAAGCGCGCATCAACCAGCAAGCGCAAGAGATTAGCCAGAGCATGGTCGGCACGACGCAACGCGTGCTGGTTGAGAAGTTGTCCAAGAAACGCAGCAACCAGGTTGCGGGGCGAACAGAAAATATGCGCTGGGTGAACTTCGACGCTGATCCGTCGTGCATCGGTCAGTTTGTTGACGTCATTATTACCGAAGCCATGCCCAATTCTCTGCGTGGGCGATGTGTCGATGAGCAGGCGGCGGCCTAAGTAATGACCAATAATAAGTAATGTTCACGCTTCCCAAGCCGCGTTCATCGCGGTAATCTTTGACGTACTTTGAATGCTGTCCAGATATCTCGGGATATAGTCCTCGAGCCCGCCGACAATAGTCGATTGGCCAATCTTTGTGGCCAGTTTGATGAACACCTGCGACAAATAGAGCGTCGCCTCAACGTTGATATAGCCAGTCGTGGCAACCATTTTCGCGTTACCGGGCCGCCCGGTGCCGCACAAGCCGGCGGTGATGTGCTGTTGTCGCTTTTTGAGATGACCAATAATGAACGACTCGACCCGGAGCGCGTACATATGACGTTGCAGGAGTTTCAAATGAACGATGGCGAACTTGCGCCCGCAAATTCCGATTCGAGTGAGAGCGATGATGTGATCATCAAAACACAACGCAAGATGATTCGGCCGCGCGGCGCGAATCAATCAAGCTATGTGCAGAGTATTCGCAAGCAGGATCTTGCGTTCGGGATAGGTCCGGCCGGTACCGGAAAGACATATCTGGCCGTTGCCTGTGCGATCGAGGCGCTGAGCAATGAGGAAGTGCGAAGAATCATACTAGTGCGGCCGGCAGTAGAAGCGGGTGAGCGACTCGGTTTTCTACCTGGCGATATGTCGCAAAAAGTGGACCCTTATCTAAGACCAATGTACGACGCGTTGTACGAAATGGTCGGCGCGGAACACGTAACACGCCTTATCGAGCGCAATGTGATTGAAATTGCGCCGTTGGCTTTCATGCGCGGTCGTTCCTTGAACGAGTCGTTCGTTATTCTCGACGAGGCGCAAAACACGAGCGTAGAACAAATGAAGATGTTCCTGACGCGGATCGGTTTCGGGTCGCATGCGGTCGTTACCGGCGATATCACGCAAATCGATTTACCGAATGCGCAGGTGTCCGGTCTCAAAGACGTCATGCGCATACTGGCTGATATCGAAGGTATAGGCTTTACGCAATTCTCATCGAAAGACGTCGTTCGTCACCCATTGGTGCGACTAATCGTCGAGGCATACGAGGCAGACAGTGATGATAGTTGATGTGCAGCTTGCCTGCGAAGACGCCGGAATCCCGGACAAAGAAGTGATTCAGAGCTGGGTAGAACTGGCAGCGGATCGTTCCGGTCGCCTGCCGCAGCGAGAAGTCGAGTTTGCGGTCCGAATTGTCGGTGAAGCGGAAATTCAGACTCTCAATCAGCTTTACCGCAACAAGGATTCGGCGACCAATGTGCTGTCGTTTCCGGCGGGCACAATAGACGGACTTCCTGAAGATGCGGTGCTACAAATGGGCGATATCGTTGTTTGTGCATCGGTGGTGCGCGATGAGGCGGTCCGGCAGTCCAAGCCCTTAGAGAATCACTGGGCGCATATGCTGACACACGGGGCGTTGCATTTGTTGGGCTACGACCACGGCGAGGACAAAGAAGCGGAGAAAATGGAGCATTTGGAAGCCGCTATCCTCAAGTCTCGAGGAATTGCTGATCCATACGCGAGTCCGCAATGACAAGCTGCTACAATAGGATGTCCTGCAACGGGATAGATATTTAGGTTCGATGAACGACAAACCTCCAAGTACGAGCGGCACAGGTAGCACTGGACTTTTTGCGCGGTTAAAGCGCGCAGTCAAGAGTGACCCCTGGAGCCGCGAAGAAATCCAGGATCTAATCCATCAGTCCGAAACCGATGCCGACGAGAAGAGCATGCTGTCCGGCGTGCTCGAAGTATCTGAAACGCAGGTTCGCGAAGTCATGGTGCCGCGCTCGCAAATGGTGGTTATTGATATCGAGCAGGATTTTGACGAGATTCTTGGCGTCATTCTTGAGTCCGGCCATTCGCGTTTTCCGGTAATTGGTGAAGACCGCGACGAAGTTCTGGGTGTCTTGCTGGCCAAAGATTTGCTGCGCTTTTTCGGCAGCGAAAAGTCCGATGATGTGCCATTGCGCAAAATCCTGCGGCCAGCATCAGTGATCCCGGAATCCAAACGGCTAAATGCTTTATTGAAAGAATTTCGTGACAGTCATAACCATATGGCGATTGTTGTTGACGAATACGGTGGTGTCGCAGGCCTGCTGACCATTGAAGACGTGCTCGAAGAGATTGTCGGCGAGATTGACGACGAGCATGACCACGAAGAAGCAGCCTTTATCCGTCCGGACGGTGAGAGCAACGGCAAGCCAAGTTTCGCTGTGCGTGCACTGACTCGAATAGAGGACTTCAATGAGTTCTTCGAGTGCAAATTGAGCGAAGAGGACTACGACACGATCGGCGGACTCGTCATGCACGAACTCGGGCGTCTGCCGAGGCGTGGCGAGAAAGTTGCTATTAGTGGTTTCGAGTTCGCTGTGGTTACGGCGGACAAGCGTCGCGTCGACGCACTTCAGGTTCAACGAATCGGCTAGGCTGTGCTACGGGCAATATCCTTCGGGCTCGGCTGTCTTTTTACTGCTGTTTTTGAACCGGCGGGCCTTTGGCCGCTGGCTCCGGTGCTGTTACTACCGTTTTTTTATGTCTCGCTGACGCTATCCGGCCGGGTAGCTGCGACCTACGCTTTCTTCTTCGGCCTCGGAATGTTCCTTTGCGGTACCTATTGGATCTATCTGTCGGTTACCGGGCCTGGCAACGCGGCGTGGTTTGTCGGCGTTTTTCTGGTCATTGGGCTGACTCTGATCATGGCCGGTTACCTTGCGCTGACCGCATGGCTCATCAATCGTCTGGCCAACGGCAATATCTGGTGGTTGTTGGCGGTGGCACCCACCTGTTGGGTGTTTATCGAATGGTTGCGAGGTTGGCTTTTCAGCGGCTTCCCGTGGATGTCCTTAGGCTACGGCCAAGTTGGAACAGTGCTGGCCGGATGGGCTCCGCTGCTGGGTGTCTACGGAGTCTCCCTAATGCTGGTTGTGAGCGTATCTGCATTGTTGATCGCAATTCTCGAACGCGGTCGACAACGCCTGTTCGCGGTTGCAATAGTGCTCTTGCCGTGGATTGTCGGTGCCGGACTATCGACGGTGCAATGGACAAAACCTGTCGGTGACGTTATCAATACCACACTGATTCAGGCGGGAGTTCCGCAGGAACGCAAGTGGCTGGCAGAAGAGCGTCAGCCGACCAAAGATTTCTATCGGGACCGGACCCAGAGCGCTGTTAACAGCAAACTGGTTATTTGGCCGGAAGTCGCTATACCGTCCGTGACTGATCGTGAAGAGCCGTACATGCAGTCGCTGCAGAATATCAGTCAGCGTAGTGGGCAGACGATTGTATTTGGAATTCTTGAACGTGAATTCCTGCCATCGGACGAAAGCAGAATTTACAACAGCGTGATTGCAATCAACGGACAGAAACGTGAGGTCTACCGGAAGCGCCACCTCGTACCTTTCGGTGAGTACTTTCCAGTGCCGTCATTCGTGCGTAACTGGATGCGCATGATGAGCTTGCCGTTTAGTGACCTTACTCCGGGCGCGGATGAGCAACCGCTGTTGAGCATGGCGGATGGCACCAAGTTCACAATTGCGATCTGTTATGAAGATTCCTATGGCGCAGAAATGTTGTACGCGATGCCCGAGGCTGCCTTGATCATCAATGTCAGCAACGACGCCTGGTTTGGCGATTCGATCGCGCCACATCAGCATTTGCAGATCGCCAGAATGCGTTCGCTGGAGGTTGGACGAGAATCGATTCGGGCAACGAATACGGGAATCAGTGCCTTTATCGACTCGCGCGGCCGGGTATTGGCAATCGGGGCGCAGTTCGAACCGGTCGAGATGAGCCTGGATGTGCAGCCGCGCAGCGGCATGACGCCCTACGCGCGATTCGGAAATTGGCCCGTCATCGGCTTGAGTTTCCTTGTCTTGGCGGGGTTCTGGCTGCGATCCCGCTCGTCTTGATGTAGGCTTGCGGGTTTTCGCAGGCTGAAACTGACTAAGTCCATATGAGCACCCCGTACCATCCCGAAATCGTCGAGCAAGCAGCCCAACAACAATGGGACGACGCGCATAGTTTTGAGGTCGTTGAAGACGACAGCAAAGAGAAATTCTATTGCCTCACGATGTTTCCGTATCCGAGCGGCAAGCTGCATATGGGCCACGTGCGGGTCTTCACGATCAGCGATGTAATCGCACGCTATCAACGTATGCAGGGCAAGCACGTTCTGCAGCCGATGGGCTGGGACGCCTTCGGCATGCCGGCTGAAAACGCCGCGATCAAACGCGGAGTGCCACCGGCACAATGGACTTACGAGAATATCGAAGACATGCGTGGCCAGATGAAGCGCCTCGGCTACGCTTACGACTGGACTCGCGAAGTCACCACTTGCCGTCCTGAATATTATCGTTGGGAACAGTGGTTATTCGTCAGGATGTTCGAGAAGGGTCTCGTTTATCGTAAAAACTCCGTTGTGAACTGGGACCCTGTCGATAAGACCGTGTTGGCCAATGAACAAGTGATTGATGGCCGCGGATGGCGATCTGATGCTTTGGTTGAGCGTCGTGAGATTCCACAATGGTTCATGAAAATTACGGCCTACGCCGACGAGATGCTGGATGAGCTCGATCGCATGCCGGGCTGGCCAGAGTCGGTCAAGACCATGCAGCGCAATTGGATCGGTCGCTCCGAAGGTCTGGAATTATCCTTCGACGTAAAGGGCGAAGACGAGCCACTGACAGTATTCACCACGCGGCCTGACACATTGTTCGGCGTCACCTACATGGCAGTCGCTGCAGAGCATCCGTTGGCGGTGAAAGCGGCGGCTGGAAATCCCGATATCGCGGCGTTTGTTGAAGGTTGCAAGAAAACGGATGCGGCCGAAGCAACACTCGAAACGATGGAAAAGCGGGGCATGCCTTTGGGTATTTCTGCGATCCATCCGATGAGCGGAGAGGAAGTACCGCTGTGGGTCGCGAACTTCGTATTGATGAGCTACGGCACGGGCGCGGTTATGGCAGTGCCTGGCCACGATGCACGTGATTGGGAATTTGCGAAGAAACACGACCTGCCTATCGTGCAGGTGGTCGCGCCAGCAGACGGTAGCGAGATCGATATCAACGCGTCGGAATACCTGGAGCATGGCGTGCTTGTCAATTCCGGTGAATACGATGGCATGGACTTCGAGACCTCTTTCAATGCAATCGCCGATTTTTTCGAGAACCAAAAACGCGGCAAACGCACTATCAATTTTCGCCTGCGCGACTGGGGTGTTTCGCGACAACGATATTGGGGTACGCCAATCCCAATAATTTATTGCGATGATTGCGAAGCGGTTCCGGTTCCCGAAGATCAGTTGCCGGTGGTACTACCCGAAGACGTCGAATTCACCGGGCATGGCTCGCCACTTAAGGATATTCCGGAATTCATTAACGCACCCTGCCCAAAATGCGGCAAAGACGCTCGTCGCGAAACCGATACCTTTGATACTTTTGTTGAATCGTCGTGGTATTTCGCGCGCTATGCCTGCCCGGACAATGACACCGTCATGCTCGACGATCGAGCCGCGTACTGGGCGCCAGTAGATCAGTACACAGGTGGCGTTGAGCACGCAATTCTGCATCTGCTTTATTCGCGATTTTTGCAGCGCGTGATGCGAGATGAAGGCCTGACCGATGTTTCGGAACCGTTTACCAACCTGCTCACGCAGGGAATGGTGCTTAAAGACGGCGCTAAAATGTCCAAGAACAAGGGCAATACGGTGGATCCGCAGGAGTTAATCGGCAAGTACGGCGCGGACACGGTGCGCTTGTTCATGATGTTTGCGGCGCCACCGGAGCAGGCACTTGAGTGGTCTGACGATGGCGTGCAGGGCAGCTACCGATTCTTGAAACGGTTTTGGTCGGCAGTGCAAGAACATGCCGATGGCGGCGCGGCCGGCAAAATCGATGTTGCGACATTGACGGCAGAGCAAAAAGATTTGCGTCGCAAGACGCATCAGACGATTGCCAAGATCAGTGACGACATCGGCCGACGCTATACATTTAATACTGCAGTTGCTGCGTCGATGGAATTATTGAATGCGATCAACAAGTTTGATGATGCGACTGATTCCGGGCGCGCCGTTGAGCGTGAGGCGTTGGAGTCAGTGGTACTGATGTTGTCACCCATGGTGCCGCATATTTGTCATGAATTGTGGTCGGTGCTCGGCCATAAGACGGCCTTGATTGATGTGCCATGGCCGACGGTTGATGAGCAGGCGCTAGTGACAGACCTTGTCGAGATTGTGCTGCAGGTCAACGGTAAATTGCGTGCACGTATATCCGTCGCCGCCGACGCAGACAAAGACTCAGTAGCGGCTCTGGCTTTGGCTGATCCAAATGTACAGAAACATATTGGCGGCAAGGAAATTCGCAAGACTATTGTCGTGCCGGGCCGTTTGGTGAATATCGTTGTTTAGGCTTGGCTTAATATTCGTGACAGCGCTGCTTGCATTGTCGGGCTGCGGGTTTCACATGCAGGGTAAGTCCAGCGTCCCGAGCGAAATGGAACGCACCTATATCGCTGCGACCGACGAATACAGCATGTTTTATCGAGAGCTTAAACTGCAACTAAAGGCTAACGGCGTGCAGATAGTTGAATCACCGACCGAAGCTACGGCGACGTTGTCGATTCTTTTTGATAAGACCGATCAACGTGTGCTCTCTGTTTCTGCGCGAAACACGCCGACTGAGTACGAGGTTTTCTACACAATCCAATATAGCCTCGACAGTGGTGAAAAGAATCTTCAGCCAATTCAGCTCATTACGCTGACACGAGATTACACCTACGACGAGACCCTGGTTTTAGGCAAGTCGCACGAGGAACAGGTATTGCGCGAAGCCATTGTCGATGACCTGGTGCGTACCGTTCTGCGGCAGCTTGGAAGCTTGTAAATCCTGACTGAAAACAATGCAAGTGTGTTGACCGTGGGTGATATCCCGCTCGCGCCGATACAAGTATTGCTGCAGAAATTCCATCTGACGCTAATTGTCGAATCACCTGAACAGCCAATCACGGGTTCATTCTGGGGCGACAGCGAGGCTGGCATCGTTGCCAACGACGTGTACGTCCGCCGGGATACGCCGATTCACTCACTGTTGCACGAAGCTTGTCATACGATCTGCATGGACGAGGAGCGACGCTCTGGTCTCGATCGCGATGCCGGCGGCGACGATCTTGAAGAAGCAGCCGTGTGTTATTTGCAAATACTGCTTGCTGATGAAATTAGCGGCGTGGGTAGTGAACGCCTGATGCAGGATATGGACAAGTGGGGCTACAGTTTTCGGCTTGGCAGAACCGGGCTCTGGTTTGAGAACGACGCCGAGGATGCTACGCGTTGGTTGCAGCAAAAGGGCTTGATTGATAGCGCTGGAATGCCAACTTTCGCGCTACGTGGCGGTGTATAGTTTCGTATGGCCTGGATCCGATATATATTATATTTCCTGGGCGTCGCATGCATTACGTGGATGCTGACGCAGCTTGAGAT
>CAYWYT010000015.1:0-19206 GCA_964462665.1 uncultured Woeseiaceae bacterium
CTGCTTGGCCATACGCAGGCCTTTCCGCACTTCATTACGTGCGCCATCATCGAGAACCCATTCGTCGGTTTCCATGTCCCATCGACCGGTGATCTGAGTGTCTTCCGATTGAAAGTACAGTCCGACACGGCCCACACGAAGCATGTTGTAGTCGCGAGTTGATCCGTCCCCAAGTGCGATCGTCTGCTTGTACTGATCGACGGAGGTGCCGTAGTCATTCTCGATCTGGTAGGCCTCCATGACTTTCCGGAATTTCTCGGCGACGCTCACATCTGAACGCGCCATGATGTCTTTCAGCGTGTTAATTCGGTCGCCCCGTTCGTCTTTCAAAAACGGCACGTCCAACTTAACCGATTGCTCGATGCCATCGATCATGCGTTCCATAAGCGGGAAGATTTGACGATTGATGACGTCTACCTGATCCATAGAAAGCGAGATGTCTTCAAGTACAGAGCCCTGACCGCTTGTTTGTGCCGTCATAAGACGGTTGTAAACCTTAAGGCCATCAATCTCTTTATTAATAGATCGATATTGGTCTTCAAGCGAACGCGTACCCTCAACGATTCCGTTGACTCGTTCTTGTGATTGTTGCGCCAGATCCAGACGTTTGTCCTGAGCTTGCAGAATTTGGTCTACGTTCTGGGCAAATACGCTGCCGGATACCGCCAACAAGCTTGCCGCAAGAAATGCAGCGCTTACGCGCCGACTGCTGCTTTTGCACCGTTTCATGAACACTCCTTTACGAGGTCAAAATGATATTGATCGAATTTCAGTACGGAGAGGGATGCAACGTATCCGTTGAATACATGCATAAATGATAAACGAAGCTGCTGACTTGCAACTGCGCCTGCGCACGCGACCCTCTCCACCTTCGCCGCGGCGATAAAATTTTTGTTGGAACTTTAAGGTAGCTCTCTCTTGTCTTTGGCTATCCGAAATCTTTGTTTCGGCTTCCCCGCCAATTCTTCGGTTAATTTTTGTAAGTCCCGATTGCCTGTGCCAGAGAATAACACATGCTTCGCATTTGGCCAGCCCGCCGACGACATAAGATTCGAGCAACTTATAGATTTGTTTACGGGCGCACTTTGTTCGCTTAATACGCGTCAATTGGTAACACAAGTAACTGATATTACGGCAGTTGACATCGCCCTCCTGTTGCCAGATTATGCTCAGTGATGAGCATCTTCGACCAACAACCAAACATTTTGACGGCACAGGATCTCGCGCTTGAGGTGCTACTTCTTCTCCGGAGGAAGAGCGGGTAGCGCGTATCCAGGCTTAGGAAATCGCAAACCCCGCTTCCCGCAAGGACAGTGGGGTTTTTTTTAGTTTATCTATTCGAAAAGGGCATAAGGCCTTAAGGAAGCAAGAGCATGCAAATGTACTCAGAAGCAGATGTCGACACCGCAACCCTGATTGACCAGCAGGTCACGATATTGGGATATGGCAGCCAGGGTCGCGCACACGCGCTTAACTTGAAAGACAGTGGTTTCAACGTTGTGGTCGGTTTGCGACCCGATGGCGCGAGCTGGGCCAAGGCAGAAGCTGACGGCCTGACCGTCAAAGATCCTGTCGAAGCAGTAAAGGGAGCGGCCATCATCGCGTTCCTGACACCAGATATGGTTCAAAAATCACTCTACGCGTCGATCATCGATGACGTTGCACAAGGCGCCGCCCTGCTCTTCGCTCACGGTTTCGCCGTGCACTTCAATCAGATCGATGCGCGTGCCGATCTCGACGTCGTATTGATTGCACCCAAAGGTCCCGGCGGTCTGGTTCGTCGCCAATACGAAGAGGGACATGGCGTGCCTTGTCTGGTTGCTGTTCACGCGGATCAGAGCGGCAATGCGTTGCAGCTTGCGCTGGCCTACTCATCCGGGATCGGCGGTGCGCGTGCGGGCGTTATTGAGACGACCTTTGCTGAGGAAACCGAAACGGACCTGTTTGGTGAGCAAGCCGTATTGTGCGGCGGCGCGACCGAGTTGATTGTAGCTGGATACGAAACTTTGGTTGAGGCCGGATACCAGCCTGAGGTGGCCTATTACGAAGTCATGCATGAGCTTAAGCTCATCGTAGATCTCCTGCACGAAGGCGGGCTTCGCAAGATGCACAAGTTCATCAGCGATACCGCAGCCTGGGGCGACATGATCAGTGGCCCGCGCGTGGTAGACGAAAGCTCGCGTGCGGCGATGAAGGCTATCCTGACGGAGATTCAAGACGGCACGTTCGCCAGGAACTGGATCGCTGAGAACGAAGCTGGCATGCCCGAGTTCAACCGCATGATGAATGCGGATCTGGAGCACCCTATAGAAAAGGTCGGCGCAGACTTACGTAGCCGCATGGACTGGTTGGAGGAATAATACGATGAGTGACCGCATTCGAATTTTTGACACGACTTTAAGAGATGGCGAGCAGGCACCAGGCTGCAGCATGACGCTCCGGGAAAAACTTCGTGTTGCCAAATCGCTTGCGGACCTCAACGTTGACATTATTGAAGCGGGTTTCCCGGCGGCGTCGCCGGGAGATTTTGAATCCGTTAAGGCGATTGCCGATGCGAATTTTGGCCCAACCATCTGCGGCCTCGCGCGTTGCAATCCGGATGATATTCAAAAAGTACATGCAGCTGTAAGCGGCGCACAAAGCCATCGTATTCATGTGTTTGTTGCGACCAGCGCCATACACCGCGAGCACAAGTTGCGGATGGCGAAGGAAGAGATAATCAATAGTGCCGTCGGCGCCATAAAAATGGCGCGCGAGCTTTGTGATGATGTGGAGTTTTCTCCCGAAGATGCTTCGCGGACCGAGTTGTCTTATCTGGCTGAAGTGGTCAGTGCAGCGATCGAAGCCGGCGCTACCACGGTGAATATTCCCGACACAGTGGGCTATACCGTGCCGGCGGAATTTGACGAAGTATTTCGATACTTGAAGGCACATGTCACAGGTATCGATGACATCATTCTCAGTGTGCATTGCCACGATGATCTCGGCATGGCGGTAGCCAATAGTCTGGCAGCGGCCAAAGCCGGCGCTCGCCAGATCGAATGTACGATTAACGGCATCGGCGAGCGTGCTGGAAACTGCAGCCTCGAAGAAATTGTAATGGCCTTGAAGACGCGCTCCGAGTACTTCGATCTGGAAACTGGTATCGATTCCACGCGTTTGTATCCAACTTCACGTCTTGTCTCGAGCATCACGGGCATGCAA
Organism: uncultured Woeseiaceae bacterium; assembly: GCA_964462665.1. Classification (GTDB taxonomy): domain Bacteria; phylum Pseudomonadota; class Gammaproteobacteria; order Steroidobacterales; family Woeseiaceae; genus UBA1847. Next base: position 3,205 of record CAYWYT010000015.1, read on the forward strand.
GTTCCGCGCAACAAAGCCATCGTTGGTGAGAATGCATTTGCCCATGAAGCCGGAATTCATCAGCACGGAATGCTGCAGGACAGTTCGACCTACGAAATCATGCGCCCAGAGGATGTTGGTTTGGCGCGCTCTACGCTTGTGCTTGGCAAACACAGTGGTCGACATGCGTTTCGTGACCGTGTTAAAGAGCTGGGATTCGATCTGGACGATTTCGAAACGAATCGTGTTTTTCAGGAATTCAAGAAACTCGCCGACAAGAAAAAAGATGTTTATGACGGCGACATAGAAGCGATCATCATGAATGTCGATGCTGCTTCGGCCGGACCCTGGAGTTTGCAGAAACTCGAAGTACAGACGTCGACGGATGAAGCCGCTAAAGCCACTGTAGTCCTCGCGGGTCCAGAGCTTGCTCAGGTCTCAGCAAGCGCTGAAGGCGACGGGCCTGTCGCAGCAGCATTTGCAGCGCTGGAGCAACTGACTGGTATCGCGCTGACCTTGAAGAAATTCGACCTGCATAGCGCCTCTGTGGGTGAGGACGCTCAGGGTGAAGTTACGATTACTGTTGAGTATGAAGGCGATGTCTATCGCGGCAATGGAGCCAGCGTCGACATCGTCGAATCGGCAGCCAAAGCGTGTTTGGAAGTCAGCAACAGAATATTGCGTCGTCGCGAACGTACCAGCGGCGATCCCGATGACAGCGCAAGCCTGACTCGAGCAAATATTTAATGCCATCAACTCTTTTTGAAAAAGTTTGGCGAGAGCATGTCGTAACGCCGGAGACGAGCGCGACTCCGGCGGTGCTCTACATCGACCTGCATTTGATTCACGAAGTAACCACACCGCAGGCATTTTCGTTGTTGCGACAGCTTGATATTGCCGTTCGTCGTCCGGACCTGACATTGGCAACGATGGATCACTCGACTCCCACTCTGACCGGCGCCAGCTTTAAAGACGTCTCTATCATAGGCGCCAGTGCCGTCAATCAAATTTCGCAAATGCAGCGCAACTGCAAAGACTTCGGTATTGAACTGCTCGATTACGATAGTGACGACCGCGGCATCGTGCACATTATCGGTCCTGAGCTCGGTGCTACGCAGCCCGGCAAGACCATCGTCTGTGGCGATAGCCACACCAGTACGCACGGCGCGTTCGGGGCTTTGGCCTTCGGCATCGGAACAACCGAGGTTGGGCACGTTCTGGCGACGCAGTGCTTACTTCAGCGCAAACCCAAAACGCTTGCGATAGATGTCTCCGGGCATCTCTCACACGGCGTCAGTTCCAAAGATCTGGTGCTCGCCATCATCGGCCAAATTGGTGTCGACGGTGGCACCGGCTATGTCATGGAGTATCGCGGCGACGCAATCTCTGCAATGCAAATGGATGCGCGCATGACCATCTGCAATATGTCGATTGAAGCAGGCGCTCGTGCTGGCATGATCGCGCCCGACGACACCACCATTGAGTACCTGCGGGGTCGACCTATGGCGCCCTCCGCGGCCGACTGGGATGCCGCCGTAGCACGCTGGCGCAATTTAAAGAGCGATGACGATGCTGTATTCGATAAGCGTGTCAGTATCGATGCCAGCCGTCTCGAGCCGATGGTCACGTTCGGCACAAATCCGGGCATGGTCGTCGCTATCAACGAACCCGTCCCCGATGGCAACGGCGACCCCAGTTTCACGAAAGCACTTGATTACATGCAGGTGACCTCCGGAAAGCCGCTGACTGAAACTAGTGTGGATGTGGTGTTTGTCGGCAGCTGTACCAACGCACGCTTGTCAGATCTGCAACAAGCGGCCGATATCGTAAAAGGCCGTCATATTGCTGAGGGCGTGCAGATGTTGGTCGTTCCGGGATCGCAGCAGATCAAAAAGCAGGCAGAAGCACTAGGTCTGGATAAAATATTTGTGCAAGCCGGCGCGGAATGGCGCGAATCTGGCTGCTCGATGTGTCTGGGCATGAATGGTGACACAGTTGCCAATGGCAAGCTTAGCGTCAGCACCAGCAATCGCAATTTTGAAGGGCGTCAGGGTGTCGGTGCGCGGACCGTGCTTGCGAGTCCAATGACCGCCGCCGCATCTGCGATCAACGGTCGGGTTGCAGACCCACGCAAATATCTGGGAGGCAGTTGAGATGCAAGCTGTGACTTCACTCAAGTCTCGTACCGTGATCCTGCCAACCCGCGACATAGATACCGATCAGATCATCCCTGCACGTTACCTGACCGCGACATCGCGCGAGGGTTTCGGCAAGCACTTGTTTCACGATCTGCGGTTTAACGCGGACGGCAGCGACAATCCCGATTTTGCACTCAACCGGAAGGACGCCGCCGGTTGCGCGGTCCTGGTAGCGGGCAATAATTTCGGTTGTGGATCCTCAAGAGAGCATGCGCCGTGGGCGTTGCTGGACTATGGCATCAAGGCTGTAATCAGCACGGAAATTGCTGATATTTTTCGCAACAATTCACTCAAGAACGGCCTCCTCCCAATTGTCGTGGATGGAGCAACCCATGCATGGCTGTTGACGAATCCTGGAGTTGAGGTCGAGGTTAGTGTGGTTGACGCGACACTGCTGCTGCCTGACGGCCGTAAGGTGAGTTTTCCGATCGACGACTTCGCTCGCTATTGCCTCATCGAGGGCGTGGATCAGCTTGGCTACCTGCAACAAGAAGAACCCAACATTAAAAAGTTTGAGGAGAGTCGATCCTGGACGCCCTGATTACGCTGTTACCTGGTGATGGCATTGGTCCTGAAGTTACCGCGGCGGGACACCGGGCACTCAAGGAAATCGCGCAGCGATTTGAGCATTCCTTTGAGTTTGACGTGCAACAAATCGGCGGGGCTGCGATTGATGCGACGGGTACACCCTTGCCAGACGCAACTGCAGCCAGCTGCGAGCGCTGTGATGCCGTTCTATTAGGTGCCGTCGGTGGGCCAAAATGGTCGGACCCAAACGCAGCCGTTCGCCCGGAGCAAGGACTGGTGAAACTGCGTGCGCTGCTCGGCGTGTACGCGAATTTGCGGCCAGTGAAAGTGATTCCCGCATTAGCCGCTGCCTCCCCCCTCAAAGCAGAAATACTTGAGGGTGTTGATTTGCTGGTGGTGCGTGAGTTGACGGGTGGCATCTATTTTGGCGAGAAAACACGCACGCAAGACACAGCGAGCGACTTGTGCACCTATTCACGCATGGAGGTTGAACGCATCGTCCGCGTTGCGGCCATCCTGGCCAAGGCACGGCGCGGCAAGCTTTGCTCAGTTGACAAGGCTAACGTATTGGAAACATCGCGCTTGTGGCGCGATGTGACAGACGGGCTCATAGCGGACGAATTCGCTGAGCTTGAGCTTGAAACCCTGCTGGTTGATGCAGCGGCCATGCATTTGCTGAGTCGACCAGCGGACTTCGATGTCATCGTCACTGAGAACATGTTCGGCGACATCCTGACCGATGAAGCGTCGATGTTGGCCGGATCGCTTGGAATGTTGCCCTCGGCATCGCTCGGAGACAGCAAACGCGGCTTGTATGAGCCGATCCACGGCTCCGCTCCGGACATTGCCGGTCGCGGCATTGCCAATCCCTGCGGAATGATCGCGAGCACCGCTATGCTGCTCAGACACAGCCTGAACCTCACTGAAGAGGCGGAGCTGCTGGAAGCCGCTATTGATAAGGCCATCGCAGCCGGCGCAAGGACCACTGACGTGGCCACTGGCACCGACAAAGTGCTCTCCACGGCGGAGATGACTGCGGAAATTATTAAATATCTCGATTAATGCGAGTTTAGCTGTTGCATCGCTTGTATCAATGTATTAGCGTGTTAATACATTGATACAAGAGCAAGACCATGAAACCAAATCGACAGGAAACCGAAAGCCAAACCGAAGCGGCTGAAAAAGCGTTATGCAGAGCCATCGTTTCACTGCGCACTGCGGCGGAGTGTCGCAACTTCCTCAAGGATCTGTGCACGCCTGCGGAACTACAGGCACTCGTGGATCGCTGGCAGGTGGTGGAGTTGCTTGAGAATGGCCTTACCTACCGCCGCATCAATGATCTTACCGGCGTCAGCGTTACGACTATCGGTCGTGTCGCCAGATATCTGGCTGACGGCCACGGCGGCTATCGCACCGCGATAGACCGTACCACTGGCAGCAATAATCCCACCTCTCACTAAGGACACAACATGGACTCCTCTGAGCAACGCATAAAAATTGCGGTGCAAAAAACCGGGCGCCTGACCGAACACTCACAAGACATGCTTGAGAAGTGCGGTTTGAAGCTGACAAAAAGCAAAGATCGGCTGTTCTGCTACGGCGAAAATATGCCGATCGATCTACTGCTGGTCAGGGATGATGATATTCCGGGACTGGTTAGCGAAGATGTCTGCGATCTGGGTATCGTTGGGCTCAACGTAGTCGAGGAAAAACGACTCGAGCTGGAGGCCGAAGGCCGCGAGGCAATGTTCAGCCAGATTTTTGCCCTCGATTTCGGGCACTGCCGGCTTTCCCTGGCCGCGCCCAATGAGAGCAGCTACGTCGATATCCAATCTCTACAAAATAAAAGAATTGCAACGAGTTACGTGCATCTCTTGAAGGACTTTCTTAAGAAGAATTCGCTGCAAGCCGAGACCGTTTACTTCTCAGGAGCGGTAGAAATTGCGCCAAAACTGGGCAAAGCCGATTTCATCTGTGACCTGGTCTCCACCGGATCTACGCTGGAAGCGAACGGCATGCGGGAACTGGACGTCCTGCTCGATAGCGAGGCCGTTATCATTCAAACCAGGGCCAAGCTAAGTGACGACAAGCAAGCTCTGGTTAATCGTATCTTGCAACGCCTGGACGGCGTACTTCAGGTTCGCGAAAGCAAATACATCATGTTGCACGCACCGCGTTCGGCGCTGGCCGAGATTCGCGCTCTGTTGCCAGGCAGCGAAGCTCCTACCGTTATGCCATTGGAAGGAAACTCGGACAAAGTCGCGATTCACGCCGTGTGCCGCGAAAACGTATTCTGGGAGACGCTGGAGAACCTAAAAGCAGCGGGAGCAAGTTCGCTGTTGGTCTTGCCCGTAGAGAAAATGCTGGCTTAATCATGAGTATGAATATTCTCAATTGGGCAGATCTGGATGCCGCCGCTCGCACCGCAACACTGCTGCGCCCCGCCATGAGCAGCGACGCAGACAAAGCCGACACGGTAGCCGCAATAGTTGCGCAAGTGCGCGCGGATGGCGATCAAGCCGTACGCGAATTCTCCGCGAAATTCGATGCGTCAAGGCTGACCGATTTTCGGGTTTCGCCTGAAGAAGCCAATGCGGCTGACGCTCAGTTGTCAGCGGAATCAATCGCCGCAATCGATGTCGCTATTCGTAACGTAAGAACCTTTCATACGGCGCAACTACCGTCTTCACTGTCGGTGCAGACCATGCCAGGCGTTAGCTGTGAGCGTATAAGCCACGCGATAGATGCGGTGGGTCTGTATGTCCCTGCAGGAACGGCACCATTACCATCCGCAGCCATCATGCTGGCTGTTCCGGCCGAAATTGCCGGGTGCGCGACTCGAATCATGTGTACCCCGCCGCGGGCCGATGGCACAGCGGATCCTGCGGTACTGGTTGCAGCACGTCGTGCCGGTGTCAAAGAGATTTATAAAATCGGTGGCGCTCAGGCGATCGCAGCAATGGCCTACGGCACCGAAACGGTACCCAAAGTCAGTAAGGTATTCGGGCCTGGTAATTCGTGGGTAACCATGGCGAAGAGCATCGTTGCATCTGACGCTGCGGGAGCGGCGATCGACATGCCCGCGGGTCCGTCCGAAGTTTTGGTGATCGCGGATGGGGATGCATCGGCAGAGTTTGTCGCTGCAGACTTGTTGTCGCAGGCCGAGCACGGGACTGATTCGCAGGTGCTATTGCTAACAACCAGTGTCGATCTGGCGAATCAGGTTGATGCCGCAATTACTTCGCAACTCGAAGGACTGTCACGTGCAGCGATCGCCCGTGAAGCATTGGCGAATTCGCGCATCATTGTCGTTGCGGATATTGATTCCGCCATTCAGATCAGCAACACCTACGCGCCTGAGCACCTGATCCTGCAGGTTGAAGATGCCCGCTCGTGGTTGCCTTCTGTGCGTAATGCCGGCTCTGTATTTCTAGGTCCATGGGCTCCGGAATCGGTTGGCGACTATTGCAGCGGCACCAATCACGTGTTGCCAACCTATGGATTTGCGCGTGCCTACAGTGGACTCGGGGTAGATCAATTCCTGCGTCAAATGACGGTGCAGGAGTTGTCGGCTGACGGGCTGGTAGGAATCGCGGACTCAGTCATGGAGTTGGCGAATCTCGAAGGTCTGGATGCGCATGCTGCTGCCGTACAGATCAGGCTCGAGGCATTGCTGTGAGCATCATGAATCTCATTCGCCCCGAAATTAGAGCGCTGCGACCGTATCACGCTGCCGAGCAGGTCAATGACACGATACGATTGAACGCAAACGAGTCTCCCTGGGCAGTCATTGATGATCATTTCCGGCGACCGCTTAACCGCTATCCGGAAGTTCGTCCTTCGAAACTGCGCTCGGTCCTGGCTGAGCGTTACGGCTGTGATGCCGGCAACCTGATAGTCACTCGCGGAACGAGCGAGGGAATCGATCTTCTTACGCGCGTGTTCTGCCGTGCCGAGCAGGATTCTGTCCTTACGGCGACTCCAACCTTTAGCATGTATCGCCATTACGCACAGGTGCAGGGTGCGCGTCTGATCGAATGCCCTACTTCACCGGACGACGACTTCGCGATCGACGTCAACGCGCTACTCGCCGCCTGCGATGACTCGACGCGTTTGATTTTCATTTGTTCGCCGAACAATCCGACCGGCAACAGCGTGCCAATGGCTGATCTTGTTCGCATACTCGAAGCACGTTCAGGGAAATCCGCAGTTGTTGTTGATGAGGCCTACATTGAGTATTCGGACTCCTCCTCGGCCATCGATCTAATGCAACGCTTTGAAAACCTGATCGTGCTCAGAACGCTGTCGAAAGCCCTGGCTTGTGCTGGTGCGCGTTGCGGCAGCGTGCTCGCCGCAGCGGATCTAATTACAGTATTGGAAGCCGTGCAGGCTCCCTACGCACTCGCAACACCGGTCGTGGAGAGCGTCGAGAACTCGATGCAGGCCGACAGTCTTGCAGAAGCTGATCGTTTGGCGGGTGAGATCGCCGTGGCCCGCGACAACATGATGACAAGCATCGAGAAATATCCGTTCGTGACCAGGATATGGCCAAGCGCAGCGAACTTCTTCCTGCTCCAGGTCGAGTCCGCAAACACCCTACTGGCGTTTTGTTCCAAGCAGGGAATCTTGCTGCGCGATTTTGGCGGTGACCTGAGCAACTGTATTCGAATCACAGTAGGCAGCGATTCGGAAAACAGTCGTCTATTGCTCGCGTTTGAACAATTTCAGGAAGTTTCTTAATGGGCAAACGAATTCTCTTTATCGATCGCGACGGAACGCTCATCGAAGAGCCCGCCGACTTTCAGGTTGATAAGATCTCAAAAGTTCGGCTGGTCGCGGGAGTTATCCCGGCGCTGATTGAGCTTCGAGATCACGGCTATCGATTTGTGATGGTTAGTAATCAGGACGGACTCGGTACCGAGGCTTTCCCGCAAGCAGATTTCGAAGCGTGTCAGAAACATGTTCTCGCTTTATTCGAATCGCAAGGGGTTACTTTCGACCATGTTTTCATATGCCCGCACCTGCCTGAAGATGGTTGCGAGTGCCGTAAACCTCGCGCTGGATTACTGACCGCCTACCTCGCAGCAAACGACATCGACTTAAATGCATCTGCCGTGATTGGCGACAGACCGACTGATGCGGAACTGGCAGATCGCATCGGCGTGAACAGCTTTAACATTGCAGTTGGTGCTGCTGATGAAACCTGGCGCACCGTCGTTACTGAATTGTGCTATTCCGAGCGCCGCGCAAGCGTCGAACGCAAGACCAACGAGACAAATATTTCTGTAAGCGTGAATCTGGATAGGGAGGAGCCGGTTGCTGTGTCGACAGGTATCGGCTTCTACGACCACATGCTGGAACAGATCGCCAAACATGGTGGCTTCGCTCTCAGCATCGATTGTGCAGGTGATTTGGAAATTGACGACCACCATACGGTTGAAGACACAGCACTGTGCCTGGGTGCTGCGTTGCGTGAGGCCCTCGGTAGCAAACGCGGAATTGGTCGCTATGGATTCGTTGTACCAATGGATGAAAGCGAAGCACGTGTATCTATCGATCTCTCTGGTCGGGCCCGTTACGTATTTGACGGTGTTTTTCCAACTGAGCGGGTTGGAGAAATGGCGACCGAAATGGTGCAACACTTTTTTCTCTCGCTTTCCGACGCCCTCGGAGCCGCTTTGCACATTGAAGTGAGCGGTGAGAATTCACATCACATGGTCGAAGCGTGCTTTAAGGCGGTGGGTCGCGCCTTGCGTGAAGCGATTCGTCGAGATGGCAGTGCCATGCCTTCGACAAAGGGCACGCTGAGTTGACGTGAAGACGACTGACGTTGCAATTATCGACAGCGGCGGAGCAAATATCGCTTCGCTACAGTTTGCGCTACGCAGGCTTGGGCACGGTGCTGAAATCACCAGTGATGCGGAACAAATTAAACAAGCGCCACGAGTTATCTTGCCGGGCGTCGGAGCTGCGGCGAATGCCATGGACAGATTGCGTGAGCATGAGCTACTGGATGTCATTCGCGGTCTCTCGCAGCCGGTTCTCGGCGTTTGTCTGGGGATGCAGTTGCTGGCCGAAGCATCTGAAGAAGAAGATGTTGAGTGCCTCGGAATATTCTCGGGTATCGCCACGAAGCTTCCCGGCAGCCCGCAACAACCGGTACCCAATATGGGTTGGTGCCCTCTTCAGCTACGGCATGAGCACCCCATCATGAGTGGCATTGAAAACGGTGCCTATTTCTACTTTGTACACAGCTACGCGTTGCCCTTGGGCGCCGACACCCTGGCCACAGCAGATCATGCACAGAGCTTTTCTGCCGTAATTGCCAAGGACAATTTTGTCGCCGCACAATTTCATCCTGAACGCTCGTCCGCTTCGGGCGCGCGGTTGCTCGACAATTTCCTACGGTGGAATCTATGAATATTATTCCGGCAATTGATCTCAAAGATGGCAAGTGTGTGCGCTTGCTGCAGGGTGACTTTGATCAGATGACAGAGTACAGCGATGATCCCGCACAAGTTGCACGCGAGTTCGCGGCGCTTGCGGCGACCAGTCTCCACATCGTCGACCTTGATGGCGCCAGATATGGCGAACAGCACAATAAGGAGATTGTCGCGTCGATTGCCGACGAGTCGGATCTCAGCATTCAGCTGGGAGGTGGTATTCGCGACTCCGAGACAGTTGAGAATTGGCTTGCTGCCGGGGTGAGTCGCTGCGTCATCGGCAGCCTCGCCATCACGGAGCCAGATACGGTCAAGGCGTGGCTTACACGTTTTGGTGGCGACCGGATCGTACTTGCTCTGGATGTGAAAATGAGTGCGCAGAACGAACCGATTATTACGACACATGGCTGGACCCAGGACAGCGAGGCGACCTTCTTCGAAAGCGTGAGCGACTTCCTGAGTGCCGGTCTGCGACATGTCCTGTGTACAGACGTAAGTCGGGACGGCGCAATGACCGGGCCGAACTTTGACCTCTACCAGAGGATCATGACGGCCTATCCTGATCTACAGTTACAAGCATCTGGTGGCGTGCGTCATATCGAGGATCTGAAACAATTGCGAAGTCTTGGGGTACCGGCGGCGATTAGCGGTCGCGCTTTGTTGGACGGAAAAATCAGTGCAGAGGAGATTGAGACATTCCTGCAAAACGCATAATCCCCTGTCTTGATGTTCGCGATGGTGTAGTAGTCAAAGGTGTTCAGTTCCGCAATCATCGCGTTGTGGGAGATATTCTCGAGTTGGCGCAACGCTATTGTGAGGAAGGCGCAGACGAACTGGTTTTTTATGATATTACCGCCAGCCCCGACGGGCGCACGGTGGATCGCAGCTGGGTAAGTCAGGTGGCAAGTGTTATCGATATTCCGTTTTGCGTCGCCGGTGGAATTCGCAGCGTAGCGGCTGCGGAAATCGTCCTGAACAAAGGCGCCGATAAAATTTCCGTGAACTCCCCTGCGCTCGCGAATCCAGATCTCATCAATGAACTTGCGAGGCGATTCGGTTCGCAGTGTGTGGTCCTGGGAGTGGATAGTCGTGAACAAAAAGGCCGCTACCACGTATATCAAAACACCGGGGACCCGAACAAGACTGCTGCGGCAGAACGGGAAACAGTTGACTGGATAGTTGAGGCGCAAGATCGAGGTGTTGGCGAGATTGTGCTGAATTGCATGAACCAGGACGGCGTGCGCGAGGGCTACGACTGCGAGCAACTCAAGGTTGTTCGCGCGAACAGTTCGGTGCCGTTGATAGCGTCCGGTGGCGCTGGCAGTCAACAACATTTCGCGGACGTATTTGAAACCGCAGGTGTCGATGGGGCGTTAGCGGCGAGTGTTTTTCACGATGCTGAAATTCATATCGCAGACCTCAAGGCATTCCTGGCAGGCAAGTCGATCGACATTAGACAATGAATTTTACAAGGACAATGGGATGAGCAATTCCGATCTGGATTTCTTAGCGACGCTTGAGAACATTATCGTCGAGCGACGTACGTCACCCGTTGCGGGCAGTTACACTTCTGAGCTGTATGCATCCGGCACACAGCGCATCGCGCAGAAGGTTGGCGAAGAAGCCATCGAAGTGGCACTGGCATCGTGCCATGACGACCGCGACGAAACCGTCGGTGAAGCGGCCGATTTGCTGTACCACCTGTTGGTGTTACTCGCGAACCAGGAGATCGCACTCACCGACGTTGTAGCGACGCTCAAGTCGCGCCATTCACGTTAGTCTCTAAGAAGCCGCTGCAGCTTTCGCTTCCGCTTCAGCTTCTTCAGCGCGTCGTTCTTCGCAGGTCGGCACGATCGAAAGCTTGCGTAAGACTGAAACAAACGGGTCGATCTGAATATCGCCGCTATTTACTTCCTCGAGCAGCGCTCGGTTGTTCACAAATTCCACTCTCACCAACTCTCCATCAATGCGCACGGGAATTGGCATCGGGAAATTCAGGTCGCCGACATTCTGCCATTCCAGGACGACACCCTCTTCTGTATCGCGGCTAGCCAGCACCGGCAACGGTCCACGTCGGGCGTACACCTCAAAGAACCACGCGAGATCCTGACCGTAGCTATCACTGGCTATGCGCATGAAATCATCCGTTGATCGCAGACGCGCCTGAATAGGAGGTCGCAGTTTTTCAGGCTCCGCGGTGTCATAAACGAGAACACGGATCGAGCGCCAGAATTGATCCTCACCGATCACGTAGCGCAGGGATTGCAGCAGCCAGGTTCCCTTGGAATAAATGTCCCCTGCCGGACCGCGGCCCTCGGGATCGTCAAAATACAGCTCGTCGGCAGAAAATTCTTCGCGCGGTGCTATCGGGTTACAGGCGTTAATGCCTTGGTAGGTCGAATACATACTTGCATAGAAAGCGGCATCGCCCATTACTTCGCGCGCGTACTCGGGCTGCATAAAGGCCCCCATTCCCTCGTGCAACCACATGTCAGAAACGGTCACGTGGGTCATTACGTTGCCAAACCACTCGTGCGCCAGTTCGTGATGAAACAACCAGTCGTAGCCGTAGGTCCCGCGCCGAAACTCATTGCCGTAAGCATTGATCGTTTGATGCTCCATGCCGAGGTGCGGTGTCTCGGCGACCCCCAGTTTTTCCTGTCCCCATGGGTACGGGCCGACTTTGCGTTCGAAAAACTCGAGCGTCGCAGCGAACTCGCGATCAAACAGATCCTGAGCCTGCTCCTGATGCTCTTCAATGGCCCAAAACATGAGCGGAATTTCGGTGCCATTGGAAGAAGTGTAAGTATCTTCAATCAGAACATACGGCCCAACATTCAAAGCAACGCCATAGGTATTCGTTGGAACTTGCGTGCGCCAGTGAAACGTCCGTCGGCCGTTCTCGTGCTCGTCAACTCCAACCAGAACGCCGTTGGAAGCGGCTGTCAGCCCGGCATCGACGGTAAAATAGAGGTCCATGCTTTCGGGCTCGCCTTGTGGATGATCCACGCACGGCCACCACAAATCACAGCCTTCTCCCTGAATTGCCGTTGCAATCCACGGCTTTCCACTCGGCGTTGTTGACCATTGAAAACCACCTCCCCACGGTGGTCGGAGCGCTTCGTGCGGCTGACCGTGATACCCGATTTTTACGCTGTGTGTGTTGCCCACCGCGATTGGGTCCCGCAACACGACATAGATTTTTGCCGCATCGCGCGTGTACTCCAATGGACCGTCGGCATCGCTAACGCTATCAACGACAAATAGTCCGTCGAAATCCAGTTCCAGAGTAGACATCAGCTGCTTTGCTTCAAAAGTAACTTCGGACGATCCAGCGATAGACTGCTCGGCCGTCAGGATGTCATTTCGCAAATCGTAATGTTTGACCGTGAAGCTCTTTAGCCCCTCGGACATCGGCATGCCGCTGTTTAACGTGATCGCGCTGCGTTCCGCGACCGGCTGCTGTGCGCACGCGGCCAGGAATGTCAAAGTGATAAGCAAGGCGGAGATTTTCATCGATTAGGCTTCCTTGGCTTGAGCGCTCTTGAAGGCCGGACGCTGCCGGCAGCGGTTTACGTAGTCAGTCAACACGGGCGCGTCGCCCAGTAAGTCGAATAATTGCAGAAAGTGAACGCTGGATCCCAGCATCACGTCAGCGGCGGTGAAGTGATCGCCAAGAATCCACGGGCTGCCACCCAGGCCATCCGACAAAGTGTTGATCATGGACTTAAAATCACCCCATCCGTTGCGGCTACGATTTGACTGAATCTTGTTGAGTTTCTCGGACATCGTCGGTTCGATGACTGCAGGTGTGTACATCAACCAGTACAGAAATCTGCCGCGATCCGGGTCATTGATTGTCGGCGCGAGAGTTCCGGAGCAATAGCGGTCAGCGATGTACAGACAGATCGCCGCTGATTCGGCCATTTGGACATTGTGATCCTTCAGCGCCGGTACTTTTCGCATCGGACTGGCTGCGCGAAAATCAACATTACCCTGGCGCTCATCATCACGAATATCGATGTGCTCCAGTTCATAGTCCACACCGGCCTCCTCGAGCATCCAAACCGCTCGCGACGATCTTGTATGTGGTGCCCAAAACAGTTTCATCAATTCCTTCACCGCTCCCTAAATTGCGTTGTCCTAAATGACAACCTCAATAACATCTGCACGGCGATTGTATTGCAATCGCATCACATAGCCATAGGCGCCCGTATTCGCGATCAGCATCACGTCGTTCTCGCTTGACGGAGGCAGTAAACGATCGCTGCCAAGGCGATCACCGGTCTCGCAGATGGGTCCAACTACGGTAACTGTTTCTGTAGCGGGTTCGCCGGCGCGACTGAGGTTCACGATCTCATGGTAAGAGCCATAGAGCGCTGGTCGAATCAGCGAATTCATGCCGGTACCAACGCCGATATAACGCATGTCGCCTTTACCCTTCGTTTGGGTCACGCGTGTTAACAGCACCCCAGCGCGCGCCACCAGATAGCGTCCAGGTTCAAGCCACAATTCATATTGCGGATATGCCAACCGTATTTCTGCAAGCGCGGCATCCAGCTGCGCCAAGTCGAAGTCCTTGTCACCGGGCTTTTCAGGAATGCCCAGACCTCCGCCCAGATCAATGGTTTTAACCGAGGCAAATCGTTTTGCCACCTCGGCGAGTGTTCCAGCAACGATTCTCCAGCTATCCGGATCCTGGACGCCGCTGCCGCTGTGGGCGTGGATTCCGATTACGGTCGCGCCCGCGGTATCCACGAGTCTTATTAACTCGTCTATCTCGAATAAGGGCACGCCGAATTTTGAGTGCACGCCCGCTGTTTTGACATGCTCGTGATGGCCGCGACCCTGACCCGGGTCGAGACGAATGAAAAGGTCCTGCCCCTTAAACAGCTCGGGCCATGTCTCGAGCGGGAACAGATTGTCCAGTGTCAGCTGTAGCCCTTTCTTGATAGCCCATTCGTATTCAAATCGCGGTGCGAAATTCGGTGTAAACAGAATTCGCTTCAGATCGAGCTTCGGAACGGCCTCTTCCAGCCATTCGATTTCCCCGGGTGATACACACTCAAAATCGACGCCCTCTGCCGCCAGCGCACGTAATAGTTCAGCATTGTCGTTTGCCTTTACCGCGTAAAGAATTCGACCCACATTTTCTAGGTTCAACAGGTCTCTTGCCGCATCTTTAACGCTGTCGCGATCATAGACGTAGGTATTGAGGGATTTTCCGGCCAACTCGATCAGCTGATCGCGTTTGTTGAGCCACCATGGAGCGACTGTTGCTGCCAACAAGTCGTCCGCCTTGAACAACTCTTCCCAGCTCTTGCCGAACGCCGGGCTGCCGCCCGTCTTGCGAATAATCGACGAATGCAGCTTGCCAACGAGTCTCTCGCCCTGACTTCGGTCAACCACGAAGCTCAAGTTGAGATCATTGGCTGCCTGCGACATGAGATGAATTTTTTCTTCCTCAAAGACCTCAAGTGCGGGCGCCAGACGCGGCAAAATAGTGCGAATCTTGCGTCCAACCAGACTGATCGCGGAGCAGTCCGGAATGACGCGTACACGACAAAGCGTTTCAAGATCGCTGACTAGTTCATTGACCAGATCATCGCCGAGTGCAGCGCCCGCCTTGTCAATCGATACCGTGACATTGGTCTCTGAGGTAGAAATGAGATCGACAGACACACGATGCGTGTTGAACACAGTGAAAACTTTGGCCAGAAACCCAAACTCGTTCCACATGCCAACCGTATTCATCGAGATCAGCATCAGGCCGTCGCGATTGCATATACCTTTAACCTGCGGTTCTATTTCTTCTGTCACGGCAGACACTACCGTTCCACTAATATGTGGCGCAGTGGTGCAACGAACATGTAGAGGAATTCCGCTGCGGCGCAACGGCGACAGGCAGCGAGGATGCAGAACGGAACTGCCGGCGGATGCCAACTCCTGCGCTTCATCGTAATGCAAAGCAATTAACAGTCGCGCCGAGGGTACCTTGCGCGGATCTGCACTGAACATGCCAGGCACATCAGTCCAGATTTCCAGTCGCCGCGCCTCCAGGCGAGCGGCGAAATACGCAGCCGACGTATCAGAGCCGCCGCGACCGAGCAGTACCGTTTCCCCGTGCACATTGCGAGCGATGAAGCCTTGCGTAAGAACGACATTTTCGCCGCCTGCGAACGCGGATTGCATTGCCTTGTCAGGCGCGAAATCGCAAGTCGCGCTGAGGTAATCCTGAGTACGTTGCTCCCCTACGCGGCTGTTACTGCTCAAATGATCACGCGCATCGACCCATTGAACCGGCAGGCCTTTACCACGCAGGAATTCTGCACCCAGTCTCGTGGCCATGATTTCACCCAGGGCCATAACACGAACACGGACTCTGACGCTGACTTCCCGAACAAGGCGAATACCCGCCACCAGCTGGTCGAGGTCACGCAGAGTGTCGCTGAGCAGAGTGTCTACATCGAGACCTAAATCGGTAGCGAGCGCCTCATGTTGCTCACGAATCGCAGCGAGTTGCTCAGACGGGTCAGCATTGACCGCGAGCTGAAGGACGGATTCCAGCCGATTCGAGACGCCCTGTAAGGCGGAGTGGACAACAACCGGTTTTAACCCCGCAGCGAGGCGATTTTGCAGCAGATTGGCAATTGTTTGCCAGTTTTCGGCACTGGAAACGCTGCTGCCGCCGAATTTCAAGACTACCCACGGTGACTCCGCAACTGCACTATTCGCATCCGTTTCAAAATCCGCTTCAACACTCGTCACTTTCATGCTGCTTTCTGGGTCCTTTTATCTGGGCAAAAAAAAACCCGCCAGGAATCTCCTCGCGGGTTCGATGACAATGTCCGTAC
>CAYWYT010000016.1:0-18971 GCA_964462665.1 uncultured Woeseiaceae bacterium
TTCTTCGTCGGCTGCGCTGCCCGGTGCAGGAGGGTTGTATCCCTTGTGAATTCCGGCCAGCAAGCGCCACTCGGTATTGAAGCGATACAAGGCACCCATACCCGGTATGACAGTCGATACCGAAGTATTCCGAACGCGTGTCGGTCCATTTTCACGCGCTGGGTCGGCAGTGGAATAGTCCAGGCGTTGCATGTCGACATTTTCGAAACGCAATCCCGGCGTCAGAATCCATTTGCCATTACGAATTTCTGAATCAATAAAGATTGCTTGTGCATCTGCACTGGATACTCGATTCGTCGTCGAACCCGGTGCCCCGGCGGCAGTTAAGACCAGCGCACCGTCTTGCATGCGGTAGTCGTCCTCGTGTTGAAACCGATCTTCTTCATCTGCATGGATGCGAAAGCCAGCTGTTAAGGCGACGTCCGCGTTGGTGAATCCGAAATCCCATTCGATCTTGCCTTGCATACCCTGTGAAAAGTAGTCGCGGTTGTTCGCGCGCTTGGTAATCGCATCATCCGGGCTGGTGGTGCCTTTTAAATAATCCAATTCGGTCGCAAACGCCGGGTCAGCAAGCACATCACTAATGCCCGTGCCATTGACCGACTGCAGCTTGTACCAGTTGCGCTGAAAGTTATTGCGATACGCGGTGACTTCACCACGCCAGCTGTCAGCGGAATCAAAAACGTAGCTGAGTTGGTATTGTTCGTGCTCACTATCAAATACGTCGCCTGCCGAAGCCGCGTAGCGACGAATCGGATCTGCGTCAAAATCGATATCAGTCAATCCGAGGTAGGTTTCGTCCGACGTTTGCTCGGTGTAACCGCCTTTGAACCTGAAATTGCCCAGGTTGAGTTTGGCCATGTAATCCTGCAGCTCGTAACCCGTGTCGCCGCCAACAGGTCCATCAATTTCTTTAAAGCCATCGCTGCTGCTTTGTACGCTTTCCAATAGCCAGGAAACGGTCTCGCCGCTGCCACCCCAGTTGAGGTGCGCATCATATGTTTGGTAATCGCCAACGCGCACGTCGGCGAGACCGCTGGTCGTTTCAGGTACCGGCGTAGAAATCATATTAATTGCGCCACCTGTGGTGCGCGGACCTACCACGACCGAGGCCGGTCCTTTGAGAACTTCCAGTGAGTTCATTCGGCGTTGCGTCGGAAAGTAATAAGCGGAGGGGGCGGAGTAGGGGGCCGGCGCGATCAGTACGCCGTCCTCGAGTAACGCGATACGTGCGCTGCGATCAAGGCCTGAGCCCCGAATGCCGATATTCGGTCGCAGCCCGAATCCATCTTCTTCCTGTACATAGACGCCAGGTACAGCCCGCAGTACGCGCATGATGTCAGTTTCGATAAATACACCGAGAGCTTCGCTATCGATGACGTGTGCCGAGCCGGGTACGTCTGCGACGTCGCTGCTATGGCCAATAATGGTCACATTGTCGATAGGTGCAGCGCCCTGGCCGAACGCGGCCATGGAGAGCGCTGAGGCAGCTACACACAATGCTGTGCGGCTAAACGAGGGGACTGGCATTAAATCGGCCTGCGGGTGCTTAATCAGTTGTTAAATGGTAATGCAAATGAGAATGATTCGCAACTACCAATAGTGTATCTTATGTCAAGTGAGCGTCTGCATTTCGCAGTGCGCATTGATCACTGTGAACCAGAGCCTCCACAGGGCCGTGGCAACGTGGCAACATTGACAATCTGCCGCTAAGGCCATCACTTGTACTGTGCATAATGAGCGAAGACAGCCGAAAATTATTAATTGTTGAAGACGACCCAGGGCTCCTGAAGCAGCTGCAGTGGTGTTTCGAGGGCTATGACGTCTTTACGGCCGGTGATCGCAAAGCCGCGATCGCGGAGTTGCGTCGGCATGAGCCAATGGTGGTGCTGCAGGATCTCGGTTTACCGCCTAATCCCGAGGGTGTTGAGGAGGGATTGGCAACCTTGAGTGAGATTCTCAAGCTGGCTCCGCACACCAAAGTGATCGTTGTCACGGGCAACGGTGACCAGGAAAACGCACTTACCTCGGTAGCACAGGGTGCTTACGATTTTTACGAAAAGCCGGTCGATACAGATACGCTGAAGTTATTGGTCGACCGTGCCTTCAATATCTCGGAGCTGGAATCCGAGAACCGAAAACTACAAAGCCAGGTTAATGAGTCGCCGCTGGACGGAATTGTGGCGGCCAGTGAAGGCATGCTCGCTGTATGCCGCATGATCGAGAAAATCGCGCCGACCGATGTCACCGCACTACTGCTCGGTGAGAGTGGCACGGGTAAGGAATTACTCGCGCGCGCGTTGCATCGTCTGAGCCCGAGGTGCGATGAAAACTTCGTGGCGATTAACTGTGCGGCCATTCCGGAGAATCTACTCGAATCCGAACTCTTCGGTCATGAGAAAGGTTCATTCACCGGGGCGCACAAGCAAACACTCGGCAAGATTGAACTCGCGGAGAACGGCACCTTGTTCCTCGACGAGATCGGTGACATGCCGCTGGCGCTGCAGGCGAAGATGCTGCGGTTTTTACAAGAGCGGGTGATCGAACGTGTCGGTGGGCGAGAAGAAATATCAGTCGATGTTCGCGTGGTTTGCGCGACCAATCAAAATCCGGCGGACCTTATTAAGGAGAGTCTGTTTCGCGAGGATTTGTATTATCGCGTTAGCGAAATCACGATTAACATTCCGCCGTATCGGGACCGCGAAGAAGGCCGCCTGATACTCGCGCGTACATTGTTATTGAAATACACCAAACAACAGGGCCGTGCATTGAATGGGTTCTCGGACGATGCGGTGCAGGCCATCGAATCCTATTCGTGGCCCGGCAATGTTCGTGAGTTGGAAAACAAGATTAAAGGTGCCGTCATCATGGCGGACGGTAAATTTGTTACCGCCGATGACCTTGGCATCGCCGTGGGCGAGGAAGAGGGCGTGTCGCTGAATTTGCGTGAGGTGCGGCAGCAGTCGGAATCCAAAGCAATACGCGTGGCGTTGACCAAGAGCTACGGCAATATATCGAAAGCAGCGGAGATGCTCGGGATCACCCGGCCAACGCTCTACGACCTGCTGAGCAAGTACGGCATGTCGGCTGAAGGGTATTCGAAGAGAGCGGCTGGCTCCTAGCTCATCTGGAACCTAGCGCGTCTTGAACTGATCCGGGTTCAGGTCGTAGCGCGACAGAAGTTTGTAGAAATCAGTGCGATTGCGTTTCGCAAGTCGGGCCGCCTGACTGACATTACCCATAGTGATCTGCAGAATTTGTGACAAATAGTTGCGCGTAAACTCATCGCGCGCATCGCTGAACGACGCCAGCTTGCCGCCGTGTTCGCCGAGCGACTGCAACACCAGTTCTCCGCTAATCACGGGCGAGCGTGACAACGCGACATTTTGCCGGACTACATTATAAAGTTGCCGGATGTTGCCTGGCCACTCTGCCGTGACCAGCATTTCAACAGCCTCGGGTGCATACACCTTACGTTCCTGGCCCGCTTCCTTCGAAATTAGCTGCAAGAAGTTGGCCACGAGCAGGGGGATATCTTCGCGGCGATCATCAAGTGTTGGCAATTTGATGTTGACGACATTCAGTCGGTAATACAGGTCTTCACGAAAACGACCTTCGCGCATCAATTCCTGCAAGTCCCGATGCGTTGCAGAAATCACGCGTACATCGACCTGTAATGCTTCGGTGCTGCCAACCGGTCGTACCTGATTCTCCTGCAGTACGCGCAGGAGTTTTACCTGCAGGCGCATCGGCATATCGCCGATTTCATCCAGCATCAAAGTGCCGCCTTCTGCAGATTGAAAAAGACCTTTGTGGCTTCGGGTTGCCCCGGTAAAGGCGCCTTTCTCGTGGCCGAATAATTCGGACTCAAGTAAGTTTTCGGCCATAGCGCCGCAGTTAATAGCGACAAAAGGCTGATCGTGACGCTGGCTCGCCTTGTGAATGGCCTGCGCCAGCAATTCTTTGCCGGTGCCACTTTCGCCGGTGATCAAGACACGTGCGTCCGTTGCAGCAACCATCTTGGCTTGCTGCAGGATTTCCTTCATGCCTTGATTGCGAGTAATGATCTCGGCCGCCCAGCCTTCCTCGACGTCCGCTGAACCGGATACCTTGAGGGCCTTCTCAACCGTGATCATGAGTTCGTCTTTGTCGATCGGTTTGGTGAGAAAGCCGAATGCGCCGCTTTGGGTCGCAACTACCGCATCTGGAATTGTGCCGTGAGCCGTGATGATGACAACACGCAGGCCAGGTGAGCGAGTTTGCAGTTCCTTCAGCAGACCGATGCCATCCATTTTGTCCATACGCAGATCAGTAATGACCAAATCCGGGCTGAACCGATTCAGGGTCGCAAGGGCCTTGTGGGCGCTCTCCACGGCTTCTACGTCGTAGCCTTCCGCTCGCAGGCGGATGCTCAAAAGACGCAATAACCCCGGATCGTCATCGACCAGGAGGATCTTGCCGTTTGCGGGATTCTTATTAGTGGCCATAAATGAAGGTTAGAGGGATTCAGTTAAGTCGGCAAGGACCGAGATTACTGATCTTGCTCTCTTATTGAGCGTTCGATCGACGAGATGGCCTCAAGCTTTTCTTCTGCATTCGTGAGATCGCTGCGAAGACGTTGGTTTTCGGACTCGGCCGTCGCGAGTCGCCGCAAAATTGCCGCCTCTTCGGTGGTGGCAGCCAGCGAGCTGGATGCTATCGCCTGGCGGGCATCAGAACTCAAGGCGTTCAGTTGTGCCACCGAATTCAGATGGATGGTCGCTAAAGAAACTTCAGCAGAGGTCAGAATCGATTCCTGTAGCAGCACATCGCGCAACGTTGACTGGGCAGCGACCGGGTTGAACCCCGGGTGTCCAGGTGTTGCCAGGATCAATCCGTAGCGCAAATTTGTTTGCGGTCCGGGCGTAAGCTTCGCGCCGGACTCGGCATCCGCGAATATTTCTGCCTGGGTTTTTGCATCGCCGGCTGATAATTCGTAGAGCTCGTTCAAATAGTGTTCCGCGTCCGGTGCGCCCAGGATAATCGTGTCATCCGTAGGCGTTGAGGATCTGCCCATAGATGACATCAGGCTCTTGGTTTTCGCGCAACCGCCCAGCACAGTCACGACAACAATTGCTATCGCGATTTGTTTGAGCTTGCTTGTTTTTACCCTGTTATGCATTCGCCGCCATCTTTTGTTGTGCGACCGCGTGTTTCTGCGGAATGTTTATGCGGAAGTGCGCACCCGAGAATTCTCCCGAATCCACGAGCTCCACCGAACCCTCATGCGCCTGAATACACTCGAGTACAACTGAAAGTCCGATGCCAGTTCCTGCTACCTGGCCACCTTGTTCGCGTCGGCCCTGGAAAAAAGCTTCAAATATTCGCGGGCTTTCTTCGGTCGGTATTCCGGGTCCCGTATCGCCAAATTCCAACACAAAACTCGAGCCGGTCCTGGACGCTCGAATCGTGATCAGGCCACTACGTGGAGTGAACTTGATCGCATTCGACAACAGATTATCCAGCACAGTGCGAATCTTTTCGCGATCCGCGTTCACAGTTACATCATCGACTTCCAGTTTTAATTGGATGTGTGCGGCCTTCAGCGCCAGTCTCTGGGCCTTGGCCACTGAAATCACCAGTGCGCGCATGGGAAAGTCGGAAAGCGTCAATACTTCGGTTTTGGTCTGCCAGGCGCTAAAACTCAGCAAGTTTTCAATTAATTGCTGCAGCTTTAGACCATTGGTACGCAAGATATCAGTAACTTCGCGTTGCGGCTTGTCTAACTCACCCACAGTGCCATCAAGTAATAGTTCAGTGCCCTCGCGAATATTGGCCAGCGGCGTCTTCAATTCGTGTGACATGTGGCGCAGGAAGCGATTTTTTTCCTGGGCCAGCTCGAGCAGGCGCAGACGCAGCCATTCGAGTTGGCGGCCAAGGCGCTCAAGGTCTGTCGGACCTTTAACCTCGATCGGCGTCGCAAACCCGCTTTGACCCAGTTGACTGATCGCGGTGTCCAGTTGCCGGATTGGGCGGGCAACCAGAAGCGTAAAGAACAATACGAGAATGATTGTGCCTGGAACGAGCGCTGCGACTTGCCATGCAGAAACCTGTTGCGCATTGCGCGTGCTTTCCTGTAATTCGCTCAGCATGTTGTCGACGTGAGCCGTCAGAATCGTGGTTAGCTCAGTGACGCGTTGGCGTAGCGGCGCGAAGCGATCAATAGTTTCTTGAATATCGGCAGCCGTCGATTCAGAGGATCCAAGAGTAGCGACGAGCCGCCTGGTAGCAGTTCCGATCGATTGCAGCAGTGGTGTCGCGCCCGCTAATTCCGTCAGTGGCCGCATTTCGTCGAGCGCTGCATGCAGCGTTTCCAGATCCTGATGCATCAGCTGCAAGCTGTCTGCATTGAGTAAGACCTGATGCTGACGAGCGACGCGTTCCAGCGATCCCAATTGCTCTGTCAGGCGGCGGTTGTTCTCGGCCGCGGCGACTCCGGTGAAGACGAGCTGCTCACTTTGTTCGGCGAGCCGGTCGAGATTGACCAATGCCCAGATCACGGCGACCAGCAAAGGCAGCGCGACCAGTCCGAATCCTACAAGAATCAGTCCGTTAAGCGATCGTGGGCGACGAAATTGCATCATTGCAGTTTAACTTAAGCTGGCCAGTATGCGCTCGGGTCCTGTGCGGCTATTTTGCGTTCCCAGTCCAGACTGGTTCGCACGATAGTGTCGAGGTCATCAAATTGCGGCATCCAGCCGAGAATTTGATGGATTTTCTCGGTTGCAGCCACTAATTCAGGCGGATCGCCCGCGCGCCGCGGTTCTTCCTTAATATTCAGTGCCTCGCCATTCACGCGCTCGACCGCCTCCAGGACCTCGCGAACGCTGTAGCCATGGCCGTAGCCACAGTTCATGGTCGAAGACTTGCCGCCTTTGCGAAGATAGGCGAGGGAGTCGAGATGCGCCGCAGCGAGATCTTCGACGTGAATGTAGTCGCGCAAGCCAGTGCCATCTGGCGTGGGGTAGTCGGTACCGAATATCGAAACGCCCGGGCGCTTGCCAACGGCTGCCTCGCAGGCCACCTTGACCAGCAAAGTCGCCTTTGGCGTTGACTGTCCGATGGTTCCGGTCGGTTCACAACCGGCCACATTGAAGTATCGCAGGGCGACGTAGCTGGGCCCGCCAGCCGCGGCGAGATCCCGCAACATCCACTCGGTCATGAGTTTCGAGCTGCCGTAAGGATTAATAGGGTTGGTCGGCGTTATTTCGCTGCATTTGGCGTTTTTCGGCACGCCGTAGACTGCAGCTGTCGATGAAAACACGACATGTTGCACACCGTGCGCATGTGCACGTTCGAGCAGGGTGCGGCTATTGGCCGTATTATTGCCGTAATACTTGAGCGGGTTGGCGACCGACTCCGGAACCACCGTATGTGCCGCAAAATGCATGACCGTGTCGATATCGTGCTCACTGAATATGCGATCCAGCAGGGCTGCGTCACCCGTATCGCCAATAACCAGCTGGCCTGCAGTAACTGCGGCCTCGAAACCCGTCGAGAGGTTGTCCAGAACCACGACGTCTTCGCCTGCGGCGCCAAGTTGCTTAACGACGTGGCTACCTATATAACCTGCTCCGCCTGTAACCAAGATACTTTTGTTTACCATACGAATAAATCTCGATGTTTTCGCGCGAAAATGTGAACCCTGCGCTCGTTCAAAGGACAAAGTTTATCAATACTGTTCGATCAAGATCGGACTTACATCGCACAATATTATGTGACAACGGAGCTTAAGTGCCTGCAACCCTTGTGAAACGCCAAATTCTACTAACTCTGCTGACGCTATCGCTCGGCGCCTGTGGCGGCGGCGGTGATGGCGGCGGTGGTAATGGCGGATTCAATGAGCCTCCACCGGGAGCCACGGTGACTGTCTCCGGTACTTTGAGCTATGAATTTGTGCCAGCAAATCTGAATTGCAGCGGTCTGAATTTTTCGGCGACCGAAGTGCGTCCAATTCGCGGTGCGACGGTGGTCTTGCTGAATCAAACAGGCGGGGAAATGGCACGCATGTCGTCCAGCGACAGCGGTCAGTATGCGTTCGCCAATGTGGCGTCAAATACCTCTGTCCGGATACGTGTGCTGGCGGAGTCGAAAAGCAGCGCAGCGGCGAACTGGGATGTTGAGGTTCGCGATAACGTCGACATCAGTGCCTCTCCACCGCCACTGGGTAGTCGCCCGATGTATTCCATTGAGAGCAGCGAGTTCGGTACCGGTACCAGCAACGTCACCCGTAATCTGACTGCAGAGACGGGTTGGGGTGTAAATAGCTACACAGCACCACGAGCGGCGGCGCCATTCGCAATTCTCGATACGATTTATACCGGCATGCAGTTCATCAAGGCGGTTGATCCGGACGTCAGCTTCCCACCGCTCGATGTATTCTGGAGCGTGAACAACACGGTCGATATCGCCGGGCCACCGGACGAGAACACGGGTGATCTTGGCGGTTCTTTCTACGACTTTAGTATTGATTCCCTGTTCCTGACCGGTGACGCGAACAGTGATACCGACGAGTTCGATGACCATATCGTTGGTCACGAATGGGGACACTTTCTTGATGACACCATTTTTCGCACGGATTCTCTGGGTGGTACTCATTTTCTGGGTGACCGATTAGATTCGCGACTCGCGTGGGGTGAGGGTTGGCCATCGGCGCTGGCAGCCATGTTTCTTGATAACCCCTCTTATTGCGAAACCGGAGTGCCAGGTACAAATGCTGGCTTTGAGATAAATGCCGAGAGTGGTTTCTTCGGCGGCCAGGGCTGGTTCGACGAAGTTGGCATTACGCGCCTTGTGTATGACGTTTGGGATACGGACAGCGAGGGCACAGATACCGGCTCGGTGGGCTTCGAGCCGATCTACGAGGTCATGACCGGCGGGCTGCGCAACACACCGGCATGGGTGAATATTTTCAGCTTCGCTGTTGAGCTTGCTGCGATTGTAGACGTTAACGGCGTTGCCCTGATCGACTCGCAGCTAGGCGATGAGCAGACTGTCCAGGGTGCGCAGCTGGATATCTGGGCTAGCAACGAAACCAATGACGGCGGCGCCAATAACCCGGCGGACGTATTGCCTATGTATATCGACATGGTGGCCGATGGTTCGACAACCAATATTTGCTCCGATAGCCAATTCGACTTTCGGGCAGATACGGACGGCAACAAGATATCCGAGTATCGCTATATACGCCTCGATGTGCCGTTTGCGGACGAATACGATATCGTCATTGCGTCAACGACGCCTACGCCACCGACGCCCGATGCTACAGATCGTGATCAGAGTGATCCGGACATGCTATTAGTGCAGAACGGTAACGTGATCCTGCCGCTGTTATCCGGCGACGAGAATTTGGAGACAGGTACAACACCAGTGCTGCAACCCGGAACCTATATTGCCGACCTGCGTGACTGGCGCTACGCGGATCCGGAAACACCCGCGTCGTATCCGCCTGTTGTTTGTTTTAACGTAAGCTTCACTCCAACACCTTAATCAGATTTGGTGAACACTATGAACAGAGCGATATTTTCAACCTTGGCCGTGCTTGCGCTGCTAGCAGCATGCGGCGGCGATAATAGTGCCGTAGAAGCTGAATCGGCGGCAGAGGGGGCAACAGCGAAGGCGGATGTGCTCGCTGCGCGAACCTCTGAAGTTCAAAGCCCGGTTCAAATTACGTATCGCATTATCGGCACACCTATAGTCGGTTCGCCAGTCGCACTGGATCTGCAGTTCAAGTCAACGCTCGGCACAGCACCTTACAAAGTGACCTATCGTGTTAATGATCCGACAGCGATGCAAATGCCCGCATCACAATCTGCGTCTGTATCGATCTCGCCCTCGAGCGATAACGAACTCGTAGCACGGCAGGTAACCGTCGTGCCGCTGCGTGAAGGTCGCTTGTACCTCAACGTGGCAGCAGTCGTTGAGACAGAATCAGGCTCCATGCAAACCGTCATCGCCGTACCCATCCAGGTCGGCCCGGCTGCACCGCGTCAAATCATCGAGAACGGCGTCGTCACCACCGATGCAGATGGTGAGCTAATCCGAACTCTCCCGGCTAAAGAAGAGTAGGCCGTAGAGCTTATGTTCAGTCGTGCCAGTTCGATCAGACGCGAGACGAGAGTACATTAGCTTTTTGTCATAATGTATTGATTGTCATAGGGAATTATTTCCCAGAAAAACGACCAGAATCAGAATTAGTTCACAGACGGTTGTGTGAATAGTCCCTAGAGTTGGAAGCTGCAATCGTTTTCAATGGACTGTACGGGCGACACCGATGCACAAGGATCTGCGCGACAAAATCAAACAAGCGACCGAGGAGTCGGGCATAGACAAGCCGGACTTCGTCGAGCTCCTGAGTTTGATCGATGCGCACTACGACAAGATGGAAGCGACCATCACGCAGTCGTTGACCAGTAGCACTCCGATTGAAGCAATTTTTGACAGCGTTACCGAAGCGCTGTTGTCCGTCAGCGAAAGCGGCATTGTTTGTAACTGCAACAAAACCTGTTCGCGATTCTTCGGCCTGACGAAAGATCAGCTGATCGGGTCCAAGCTCGAACACATTCTGCCCGATGCTAAAGGTCAGCCGCTGGAGCGCTTTTTAACGCCGTTCCTGTCCGACCTCGATGACACCTTGCCGCGCATAGAAGGTGGCCAGATTGACGCAATGCGCGCGAACGGAGATCGTTTCGTAGCCGAGATCGGCGCCAGCCAGCTGGTGGCCGGAGACAGTCGAGTATTCGTCATCAGCCTGCGCGATATTACGGGACGTCAGGAAGCCGAGTCGGCCCTCAGGGTAAATGCGGAACGCTATCGGGCGCTGGTTGAGCATGCTCCTGAGGCGATAGTCGTATTCGACATCGACAAAGGGCGCCTGGTTGATGCGAACGCGAACGCGTGCAGTCTTTTTAACCTGTCGCGCAAACGCCTACTGACAGTCGGGCCGCAAGATCTT
The DNA here is from genome assembly GCA_964462665.1 of uncultured Woeseiaceae bacterium. Taxonomy (GTDB): domain Bacteria; phylum Pseudomonadota; class Gammaproteobacteria; order Steroidobacterales; family Woeseiaceae; genus UBA1847. The sequence goes on from CAYWYT010000016.1 coordinate 10,994, forward strand.
AGTCCCGAAATGCAACCCGATGGGCTGCCATCATTTGGCGTATCTCGTGGCTACGTGGATGAGGCGCTGGCTGGTGGGCATCCGAGTTTTGAATGGATGCATCTGGACTCAGCAGGTAAGGAATTCCCCTGTGAAGTGCGCTTTAGTCGCCTGCCGTCGAGCGCATCACAATTAATTCGCGCATCGATCACCAATATCGAAGATCGCAAACGTAATGAGTCGATCGTCTTCGCGCAAAACAAGATTCTGGAAATGATCGCGGCCAGCACGCCGTACGCTCGCACACTGCGCGCCGTCTGTCGCTGTGTCGAGAAGATCGACGATGATTTTCGGGCCGCTGTAATGCAAGTTGATAACAATGCGACGACACTTAGCGTCGTTCAGGCCCCGGGTCTTCCGGAGCCTTTCAAGCTCGCTCTCGACTTCGTAGGAATCGCACAGGACAGTCTTACCTGCGGCGTTGCTGTCGCTAGTGGCGAAGATCAGATCAGTACAAACCTCGCTGCCGATCCGGGCTGGGCAGGGCATGCCAAAAAAGCGGCCACGCATGAGATAGCCGCCGTCTGGTCCTTCGTTCTCTCCGGAGCGGGTGGTCCCGTAATCGGTACGCTCGATGTATATATCAAAGACGCGCGTGCACCGACAACTGATGAGATCGACAAACTAAGTCGTATGGCGAAACTCGCGGGCATCGCCATCAAACGGCAACTGGATGAGAGCAAGCTGAAGAACTCAGAGATGCGTTATCGCGGACTCTTTGAGAACGTCGTTGACGGCGTGTATATCGCGTCGCGTGCGGGCGAACTGATCGCCGCCAATCCGGCGTTGGTCGAGATGCTCGGCTATGACAGCACTGAGGACCTCAAGAGCGTCGGCAAAACGACCATGTTGTACGTGAACCCGATCGACCGCGAACGCGTATTCGCGCGTCTCGAAGCACAAAGTGTTGTTAAGAACTTCGAATATCGCCTGCGTCGCAAAGACGGCCGCGAAATTGTCGTGCTTGAGAACGCGCGCGCCGTTTACGATGACGATGGCAATATCGTCGCGCATGAAGGCACCATTACCGATATAACCGAGCGCAAACGTGCGGAAACGCGAGTATTCGAGGAAAAGGAGCGAGCGCAGGTCACGTTGCAGTCAATCGGTGACGGCGTCATCACAACAGATGCCGAAGGCCGCGTTGATTACATTAACCCTGTTGCCCAGGATCTGACTGGTTACGACATGCGCAGCGTCAGTAATCGTCCGATCGCCGAGATCATGACGATTATCAACGAGCACACTCGCGCCACGGTAGAAAATCCAGTCATGCGCTGTTTGCAGGAAGAGCGCGTAATCACGCTCGAAGATCATTCGGTGCTGATTAACAAGAACAGTGAAGAGATCCCAATTCAGGACTCGGCTGCGCCGATCCGCGATCGCATCGGCAATGTGATTGGCTCGGTCATGGTTTTTCATGACGTGAGCAAAGAAACGCGACTGTTTCGACAACTCAGCTATCAGGCCTCACACGATTCTCTCACTGACCTGATCAATCGCCGCGAATTCGAAAATCGACTGGTTACCGCGATGCGGGCGCTGCAATCGGACCCAGAGCAAAGTCATGCCTTGCTGTACCTGGATCTCGACCAATTCAAAGTCGTCAATGATACTTTTGGACATATCGCCGGCGATGCTTTGCTAAAGCGCATCGCGGAAATAATTCATAGCAAGATTCGCTCTACCGATGTACTGGCGCGCCTAAGCGGTGATGAGTTTGCTGTCCTGATGGAGCGCTGCAATGAAGAGCGTGCCGTAGAGGTGGCCGAATCGATTCGCGCCGCAGTCGAGGAATTTCGCTTCGAGTGGAAGGAGTCGTTAACGTCGGTTCGTTGTTCAGTTGGCGTGGTCATAGTGACGGACGAAGTGGACGATGTGGCAACGTTGATGAGCTCGGCGGACGTCGCCTGTTACTCGGCCAAGGACATGGGTCGCAATCAGGTTCACTTGTACCGGGACAGCGATGCATCCTTGCGACATGAAGAGATGAAGTGGGTGTCGCGAATCAGCAGCGCGGTCGAAGAAGATCGCCTGGAATTATTCTTCCAGCCAATTATTGGCATTGGTAGCAAGAACGGTGCATCTCGCGGTCACTACGAGTTGTTGCTGCGCATGCGCGATGAAAACGGCGAGCTCGTTAGCCCTGATCAATTCATTCCTGCAGCGGAACGCTATAATCTAATGTCCACGCTGGATCGTTGGGTTATCCGTGAGGCACTCGCGAATCTTGCAGACAGAAGTGGTGATAGCGAAGCACGCTACACACTCGCAATTAATCTTTCCGGTACCTCGTTGAGCGAAGATCGATTCCTCGGCGACGTGATGCGCGAACTACAGAAGCAAAAGTTGCCGAATGGCGCGATCTGTTTTGAGATAACAGAAACCGCGGCAATTTCGAACCTCGCGCGCGTGGTGCATTTTATGGAGTCGCTGAAAGCGCTGGGATGCAAATTTTCACTCGATGATTTCGGCAGCGGGCTGTCGTCATTCACGTACCTCAAGAACCTGCCAGTGGATTATCTGAAGATTGACGGCCAGTTTATCCGCAATGTGGCAGACGACCGCGTTGACGAAAGTATGGTCAAAGCGATCAGCGAAGTAGGGCAGGCGATGGGCATCGCGACTATTGCCGAGCGAGTAGAAACCAAGCAAGTGCTTGAAAAACTTAGTACTTTGGGTGTCGAATTCGCGCAGGGTTACTACATAGCGCGGCCGATGTCGGTCGCGTCATTCGAACCCTGGGGCGCGGTTACGGGCAATAATCGTTTCACGGCGCACAGCGCCTGAAGGTATACTGACCCGTATGCTCGATGGGTCAACCCAAAATACTGATTCTCTACTCTCTGCTGCGGAACCTGCTCCGTTTTATATTCATAATGCGGTTTCGGAAGCGCCCGTTTTACTAATTTGTGATCACGCGAGTTGCCGTTTTCCTGAATCCCTGGGTGACATGGGGCTGGATCCATTTGCACGGCGGTGCCATTTGGCGGTCGACATTGGCGCAGGTCCATTGACCGAAAGCCTGTCCGATAGCCTTGGTGTCACGGCAGTACTGGCACAGTATTCTCGCCTGATCATTGATTGTAATCGTGAGTTACTTGATCCCGGCGCTTTCCTCGAGTTTGGCGACGGCATTATTGTTCCGGGAAATCGCAGTCTTTCGCAAGCGGGTAAGGATGTTCGGGCGCGCGAAATTTATCGACCGTATCATCGGGCAATCGACCAACAGATAGACCGGCTCCAATCAATCGGGCCGCCGCCGGCATTTATATCCATTCACAGTTTTACGCCCGTAATGAACGGCGAATCAAGGCCCTGGGAAGTGGGTATTTTGTGGGATACCGACGCGCGCTTGCCGGATATTTTTCTCGAGGGGTTTCGCGCGGCGGGCTATATGACGGGCGATAATGAACCGTACTCGGGTAAGGCACCGCAGGACTATACGGTGGACCATCACGCGGAGGCGATCGGAATACCGCATCTTGGTATTGAGATTCGTCAGGACCTGATTGATGATATTGCCGGTGTTGAGAAAATTGCCGCGGTGATGCACAAGATAATCGATGCGATCCCGAAGAATATCGGTCTGATGGAGGCGCGAGCCAGCGCGTAGTAATTCGAATATGCACTGTGAAGGAATGAGATGAGCAAACCTGGTCCAAAATTTACGATGGGAGTTGAGGAGGAGTACCTGCTGGTCGATCGGGAAACGCGTGCGTTAGTCGTTGATCCACCCGAAAGCCTGATGAAAGAGTGCGAAGAGCAGTGTGGTAGTCAGGTCACGTCCGAATTATTGCGCTCGCAAATCGAGATCGGTACCAAAGTCTGTAATAACGTGCAGGAGGCGCGCGAGGATCTGCAGCGACTGCGTAAGATCATTATCGATGTCGCGAATGATCATGGCTATGCCCCAATCGCCGCGTCTACGCATCCCTTTAGTAGCTGGGTCGATCAGAAACAAACCTCGAAAGACCGTTACGAAGCGTTGACACTGGAAATGCAGGAAGCAGCGCGTCGACTCCTGATTTGTGGGATGCATGTGCATGTCGGTATTGACGACGACGAGCTACGCATCGATTTGATGAATCAGATGTCGTATTTCCTACCGCACTTGCTTGCCTTGTCCTGTTCCTCGCCGTTCTGGGAGGGCCGTGATACCGGGCTAAAAAGCTATCGTCTGACCGTATTTGATGCGTTGCCACGAACCGGAGTACCGGAACGATTTGCAAGTTACGCAGAGTATGAACGGCACATACGCATTCTGACGGATGCGGGTTTGATCGAAGATGCAACGCGCATCTGGTGGGATCTGCGACCAAGTGCGCGTTTCCCAACGCTCGAAACCCGAATTATGGATGTTTGCACAGAACTAAACGATACCGTTGCGCTCGCGGCCATGCTGGTCTGCATCATGCGCATGTTGTATCGCCTGCGTAATCACAACCAACGTTGGCGTATTTATACGCCGATGCTGATTCGGGAGAATCGGTGGCGCGCGATGCGCTACAGTTTTGATGAGGGCCTTATCGATCTGGCCAAGGGCGCCGTCATACCATTCGAAGAGTTACTCGAAGAAATGCTCGGCTTGATTGCCGAAGATGCTGAAGCCCTGGGTTGCGAGGCAGAAATCGGCCATGTTCGAGACATACTGCAGCGCGGCACCAGTGCCCATCGACAGCTAAAGACCTACGAGATATCCCTTGCTGCCGGCGACGATGTCGACACGGCACTAAAAGCCGTCGTCGACATGCTCATCGAGGACACCGCGAAGGGTCTGTAAGCCTTTGTTTGCGCCATAATGCGGTATGCGTCGCATTATGTTGCCTCACAGACCGATAGCATGTCGAAATGCTGTGTCATTCTGACAATTTTATGCGCGGAGAGGCCTGATGTTCGAGAACCTCGAACTCATTCTGCGCCCGATATTCGCGATTGCTGCGCTCTCTTATCTTGGGCTATCAGTTTATGTCGCGCGCTCGTCAGCGCAGAATACAAACAGCGTGGTCGCGTTCTTCCTGTTTCTGATTGGCATGCTGGTCGCGGGCACCGCATTTGCGTTCGGTACACAAGACCCGAATATTTATGGAATTGGTCGTTCCCTATCCCTGTTTGCGTCGGGATTCTTGCCGATCGCGTTTTATATCGTGTACCGCGAGTATACGGTTGGCGCACCCAGCCCGATCATCGTGGCGATGTTGTCCGTAATCCCTATAGCCTCGACGGTACTGGCACTTACCAATTCTGTACACAATATCATTTGGTCATACGTTGCGACTGAGAATGGAATTCAGTTCACCGATCTGACCGATCACTACTGGTTCAATCGCGTACACGCGCCATTCATGTATGGCTTGTTTGTCTATACCGTTATTTCGCTGACGAGTCAGCTACCGAGTATTGCACCTGCACATCGCAAGACCATTGTGGTGCTGATCATCTGTGCCCTGATGCCATTCGCGGTAAGCGTAAGTAACAATTTCCTCGGTATCGGCTCACCGGATTTTCCTTTTACATCCACGACCATGGTGCTGCTGCTACCCGTTTACTGGTACGCGAGCGTTACGTTGCGTTTCTTTGAATTTAGTCCGCTCGCGTACGAGACACTTTTTCACCACGTTCGGGATCCGATCATCGTCCTCGACACCAAGGAATCAATATTGTGCGTTAACAAAACGGCACAGGAATTCCTGGGCGCTACCGAATCAGAATTGCTTGGCAGGAAACTTTGGGAAGATTTCCCGCAGGCGCGCGAACTGCTTAAGAGGGCGACCGAACTCGACCTCACACAGACACTGCGCATGGACAACAATCATGTCTACGAGCTGAGTTCTCGTCCGCTTACCGGTCCGAAAGGTCAGAACCTGGGAATTGTCGTTGTATGTCGCGACGTTTCAGAGCGACGCAATGCGCTTGATAAGTTGGCTGACAACGAACATCTCATTCGCACTCTCATCGAGTCGTCTTCCAACGGTATGCTGCGCTTTGCGCGGGACGATGCAGATGAGAATCGCCGTTTTCGATGTGTATACACAAACCGGGCAGCAGAGTCGTTTCTCGGCTCTGGTGTGGGAACGCTGGTCGGCATGCCGCTCGATAAACTTGAGCAACTGGCCCCGCAGAAACTGATAGATCACTTCAACGATGAATCTGGCAGTACGTCTACCGTTAGCTACGAGACTTCGGCGGAAACTACCGCGGGACGGTTGTGGTTGCGTATTGCGGGTGAGCCAATTGACGAGGACTTCTCGGTTACTCTTATCGACATCACGCAGCGTAAGCGGAGCGAGGACAAGATGCTCGCTGACGCGTTACGCGATCCGTTGACAGGCGTACTCAACCGACGAGGGTTTGAGAAAGAAGGGCTCTCATCAGTACGCGATTTCGATAGCGGTGCGGTTCTCTATCTCGATCTTAATCAGTTCAAGAGCATCAACGATCGATTCGGGCATCAGGCCGGAGACGCGTTGTTGAAGGCGTTCGGTCATCGTCTCGAATTCTGCCTGCGTCCAGAAGACGTATTGGGGCGCCTGGGCGGAGATGAATTTGCGATTGTATTACCCGGTGTGAGTATTGAGGACGCTAAACATGTCGCGGAGCGACTGGTCGTCGCCGCATCCGAGGCGTACATCATCCAGGGTCAGGAAATAAAGTGTTCCGCTAGTGTGGGTATCGCTCTCATGCCCAAGCACGGTGAGGAGCTCTGGCACCTGATCAGTATCGCTGACGATGCGATGTACAGCGCCAAATCGATCTCGGCGGACGATGCTGCCAACGATCGAGCCGCTTACATAGAAGCCGCCACCGCTTCCTGATCGTCAGGTTTGGCGGATGTAGATCTTTTGGCTTGACAGTATTTAATATATCGATTAATCTCGATATATGGATATTACGTTAGCAGTAGATGCTCTTGAGTCGCTTGCGCATGAAACACGACTGGGTGTTTTTCGTTTGCTCGTTAAAGCAGGTCCGGACGGGCTTTCGGCGGGCGAAATCGCTGCTCGTATGGATGCCCTGCAAAATACCATGTCGAGTCATCTGCATAAGCTCAGTCGGGCGGGAATCATAAGTAGCCGGCGCGACGGTCGACATATTATCTACAACGCGAATTTTGCAGCGTTGGGCGGACTGATTGTGTACTTGATGGAAGATTGTTGTGGTGGAACTGCAGAGCTTTGTGAGCCTATCGCCGCGTCAATGAATTGCTGAGGAGAGAAGAATGAAACGTTTCCACGTAAATCTCAATGTCACCGATCTGCAAAGATCTGTTGATTTCTACAATACTTTATTCGCTGCAGAACCCACGGTGCTGAAGAGCGACTATGCGAAGTGGATGCTGGATGATCCACGAATCAATTTCGCGATTAGTCAGTCGGACCGTTCGAGCGGCGTCAACCACATCGGTTTGCAAGCGGACTCGGAGGCCGAACTCGGTGAGATTCGGGATCGACTTCGTGCCGCGGATCAGCAAACATTTGACCAGCCGGCGGCGGAATGCTGCTATGCGAAATCAACCAAGACCTGGGTTCGCGACCCCGATCAAGTTGCCTGGGAAACGTTCGTCACGCATGGACAGATTACGCACTATGGTTCCGACGTCGCGCCGGAAAGCAAGGAATCTCGTTGCTGTGCATAGCGTCTTGTTTTTGTGCACTGGGAACTCGGCAAGAAGCATTGTCGCTGAGGCGCTGCTTAAGGCAATGAGTCCTGAACGTCATCGTAGCTATAGCGCAGGCAGTCAGCCGGTTGGTGCCGTTAATCCGGGCGCCCTGCAGCTGCTTCAGGATCACGGGCACCACACAGACGCAATGCGATCAAAATCCTGGAATGATTTCTGTGGTGATCAAGCACCGTCGATCGATACGGTCATCACGGTTTGCGACAACGCGGCGGGCGAGTCGTGTCCCGTGAGGAAGGGTAGTCCGGTTACACTTCACTG
>CAYWYT010000017.1:0-18809 GCA_964462665.1 uncultured Woeseiaceae bacterium
ATTGACCGTCTGCAAACAATCCGGCCGCCTCAGGGTATATCTGATGCTCGAGAGCTTGTACGCGAGTTGCCAGATCTGCTGCGTTCTGACCTGCTGTAACAGGCAAACGACCTTGTAAAACCAGCGGTCCGCCGTCGAGTTCTTCAGTGACGAAATGCACTGTACTGCCGTGCCATTCATCACCTGCTTCGAGGACGCGTTGATGGGTGTCCAAACCCGGGTAAGCCGGGAGCAAGGCAGGATGAATATTCAGAATCCGGCCTTCGTAGTGCTTTACAAACCAGGGGCTTAAAATGCGCATGAAGCCGGCAAGTAGCAACAGGTCGACGCTGTATTCGTCCAGTGCATTTGCAATAGCCCGATCGAAGGACTCCCTGTTCGGATAGGCTGCGTGTTCGATACAGACACTGGCAATATCGGCATTTGCTGCTCGTTGCAGACCGAATGCATCAGGGCGATTACTAACGACAATGGCAATATCAAGGTCGAGTCGGCCGTCGGCAACTTGATCAATGAATGACTGCAGGTTGCTGCCTGAGCCTGAAATCAAGATTGCGGCGCGACAACGACTATTGCTCAAAGATACTGAACCTCTCCGTCTCCGGCGGCGATTTGACCGAGATGCCACGCGTTTTCGCCGGCGGCCCGGAGGGCATGCAGCGTATCCTCAACATCAGCAGCTGCAACAACGGCGACCATGCCAATACCGCAGTTAAAGGTTCGTCGCATCTCGCTGGTCTCAATATTTCCGGTTTTAGCCAGCCAGTCGAACAAGGGTCCTTGTTGCCAGCTTGAAGTTGCGACTTCCGCGTGCATGCCGTCTGGAAGCACACGTGGCAGGTTTTCGCTGATGCCGCCGCCCGTAATATGTGCCAGACCCTTCACTTTTACGGCCTGCATCAACTCGAGAACAGGCTTAACGTAGATGCGCGTCGGATCAAGGAGAGCATCACTGACGGCGCGGCCATCGATCTGGTCATCGGGCGCCAGCGCGAGCACTTTTCGAACCAGCGAATAGCCGTTGGAATGGACACCGTTCGATGCGAGGCCGATAAGCGCATCGCCAATAGAAATAGTCGATCCGTCAATCATTTCGGCGCGTTCGACAACACCAACGCAAAAGCCGGCAAGATCGTACTCGCCGTGTGGATACATGTCTGGCATTTCTGCCGTTTCGCCGCCAATGAGTGCTGCACCGGATTGCGCGCAACCTTCGGCAATGCCAGCGACGACTTCGGTCGCAGTGTCGACGTCAAGCTGACCGCAGGCGAAATAGTCGAGAAAGAACAGGGGCTCTGCGCCTTGCACCAGGATGTCGTTCACGCACATCGCGACCAGATCGATACCAATGCTGTCGTGCCGATGCAGCTGTTGCGCGATCATCAGTTTCGTACCCACGCCGTCGGTGCCGGATACGAGTACTGGTTCGTGATAACGGCCTGGTGGTAGCGCAAATAATCCACCAAAACCACCCAGACCCGCGAGGACTTCCGGTCGCATGGTTCGTTGGACCAATGGCTTGATTCGTTCGACCAGATCGCTGCCGGCCGCAATATCAACTCCGGCATCTTTATAAGTTAGTGGCTCGCTACTCATTGTCCCTCGAAAATCTCTGTCCCTTGAAATAGGGTCTTAAGAAAAACAGTTGCGGGCGGCGCCCGAATTCGGCGATATAATAGAGCTTGGACACAGATGGGGAAACCATCCTTGCTGAATTCGCGATTTTTTACATTCCCCGCCGTTGCAAAACTGCGGTCTTTTGCATTACGGATATTGCTGTCGATGCTTGTGCTCACCGGCATACCTACGGCATGGGCGGTTGAAGTTGCGACGCTTTATACGGCGCAAGTTGCGCTTGACGAAGAGCAGAATAATCCGCGCCAGGAGGCGTACAAAGCGGCGCTCAGCGAGGTGCTATTGCGCGTTTCCGGAACACAATTGAGCTCAGATCCGGAAATGATCGAGCTGTTGTTCCCGAGCCCGGCGTCATATGTGGTGCAGTTTCGCCCCGGCGAAGAAGAGACTCTATGGGTATCGTTTGACGGCGAGGCGATTGAACAGGTCTTGCGCCAATCCGGACAGACAGTTTGGGGTAGCGAGCGACCAGTTACCCTGATTTGGCTGGCCGTAGATTGGGGGCAGGGAGATCGAGAAATAATTGCCGCCGGCGATCCTGATCAAAGTCGTGACTCGGGACGCTCTATTGATCGCAATCGACTGTTGCGCCAACGAGTTCTGGATATGGCAGAACGTCGCGGGCTGCCTGTGCTGTTCCCATTACTGGATACCGAAGATCAACAAAACGTGACTTTTAGCGATATCTGGGGCGGTTTCGACGAACAGCTGCTGGTGGCGTCAGAGCGTTACGAAGCAGATTCCGTTCTGGTGGGGCGTATCCGACCCGAGTCGAACCAGCGTCATCGCTGGAATTACTATTTTGCAGAGGACGAGCGCATTTGGAACGGTGAGCCCGAATTGGTTCTGGGGTTGGTAGCAGACCAGCTGGCCGATGAATTCGCCATTAGCGGCGATGCACCGCTGGAATATGTCGACCTAAATGTGTCCGGAATTGATTCGGTGGAGGCATACGCAGAAATGCAAAACATGCTTGCGGCGACGAACGTGATCGAGAGCTTTACGATTAGTGAGGTCGTCGGGGATCGAATCCGATACCGGGTTGAGGCTCTAGGTGGCCTGGATAGATTGCGTCGGGCGTTGCGGTTCAACGGCCTGATCGAGCAAAATGGCTTCGACGGCGACCGAATTCCGATAGAGTCTCTGGATTCGACAATGAATGCGTCGCTGGAATTCTTCTATAGCCCCGAATAATAAAAAGCAGTTACACGTCCAATGTCACTAAGCTGGTTACCTAACGCCATATCGATATCACGAATCGCTTTGATTTTGCCGATTCTGTGGTTGTTCGTGAACGAACAATTCGGCTGGGCGCTGGGGCTTGTCCTTGCAGCAGGCATCTCGGATGGCATTGATGGTTATCTGGCGAAAAAATTCCACTGGGATACGCGACTTGGGGCTTTTCTCGATCCGGCGGGCGATAAATTGCTCATCGCATGGTCCTACGGAACGTTGGCATTCTTGGGGCATATTCCAGTCTGGCTGGCATTTATCGTCATTTTTCGCGACGTGGTCATCGTGGCAGGATTCTTCATATACCAATATCTGGTAGGCCGGCTCGACGGTGAGCCAACACGCATCAGCAAACTCAATACTGGACTCGAATTCCTGTTCCTGGTGCTCGTGATCTTTAAGGCGGGCTACGACTGGCCAGACGACATCACTATTACGGTACTCGGTGCATCTGTTCTGGTCACGGTGGTTATCAGCGGCTACGACTACGTTTCGAACTGGATTCGCAGCGCCCGATCGGAGACTTAAATTATGGCTGAAGATCAACGTATTAACTGGTTGATAGCTGTTGCACTGTTTGGCGGGTTGCTCTATCTGCTCGCGCCGGTTCTGACGCCATTCGTTGCCGCCGCCTTGCTCGCCTACATCGGCGACCCGTTGGCGGATCGACTGGAACGGCTGAAATTGCCACGCACGCTAGCGGTGGTCGCCGTCTTTCTACTTACCATCCTGGTATTGGCGCTACTGGTTTTGCTGGTAGGGCCTCTGATTCAGTCGCAAATTTCGGCGTTGTTTTCTGCGCTACCCGAGATAGTCGCCAGTGTCGAGGAAGTCTGGCTACCGCGGATCATGGGTTTTATGGGTGTCGAGTACGGCGATGATGTCGGTATTGGCGCTTTCCTGGCTCGCTACAGCGACACGGCCGGCACCTGGGCTGCGACCATTCTGATGTCGGTATCGAAGTCGGGCGGCGCAGTGGCAACGGCGGTATTGAGTCTATTCCTTATCCCGATACTGACGTTTTATTTATTGCGTGACTGGGACCGGATCCTGTCGCATGTCAGCGCGCTTATTCCTTCTAGATTGCGCTCGACAGTATTCCAACTTGCTCGTGACACGGACGAAGTGCTCGGCGCGTTTTTTCGTGGCCAATTGCTCGTAATGTTCGCGCTCGCAGTAATCTACTCGACCGGTCTGAGTCTGGTCGGGCTAAAATACGCAGTCGCAATCGGTGTTGTGTCGGGATTGGTTAGCTTTGTGCCGTATCTGGGTTTCGTATTTGGCATCGGTCTGGCGGGACTTACCGTGGCACTCGAGCCAAATCCCCTGTGGTTAATGATTGGTGTCGTCGCCACATTTACGATCGCGCAACTTCTGGAGGGTTCGTTCCTGACACCAAAATTAGTTGGCGATCGCATCGGTTTGCATCCGGTAATCATCATTTTCGCGGTCGCAGCCGGCGGACAACTGTTCGGGTTCTTCGGTATCTTGCTGGCGTTGCCGGCGGCAGCAGTATTGTCGGTTCTGGTACGTTTCGCTTATGACCGTTATCTAAAAGAACATCCACAAATCGAACTATGAGCCAACTGGCCTTGCCATTACGCCTTGCGGACCACGCGGTATTCGCAAGCTACCTCGCAGCTGGCAACGAAACCCTGCTTGCGACCTTACGCAATCTTGCACAAGGCGGTAACGGCGCGGGCTGTTGGTTATGGGGCGCAACTGCCACAGGCAAGACGCACTTGCTGCAGGCAGTATGTGAAGAGGCGGGGGACGATTCGGCCTATATTCCACTGAGCCTGTTTGGCGGTACATCCCCGGAAATTCTTGACGGACTGGAGAATCGCGGCCTGATCTGCATCGATGATATTCATCTGGTCGCCGGCAAACCCGATTGGGAGCACGCGCTGTTCGTACTCTACAACCAGGTATTGGCGACTGAGGGTCGGCTCATCGTCACGGCGACGGCCGCGCCGCGATCCGCTGGTTTTGAACTTGCAGACCTGGAAAGCCGCCTTAGCCAGCTGCCGATTTTTCAGGTACAGCCCCTGGGCGATGACGAAACGCGACAAGCGCTGCAATTACGAGCCGCTCAGCGCGGCCTTGATTTGCCGGACGAAACGGCAAGCTTCTTGCTCAAGAGAAGTCGCAGGGATATGGCGAGCTTGTACAGTGTTCTCGACAAGTTAGACGACGAGGCCCTGCGCGCGCAACGCAGACTCACTATCCCGTTCGTCAAAGAAGTGCTGGAAAAGCCTTAGACGGGGTCATGCAAGCTTGTGTGCGATTGTCGCGACGCGTTTCCCCAACGCACGTGCAAGTTCGCGCTCGTGCTCCGACAAAGCATCGACATTGCTTCCCCACGTTACGTGGCTGGCACCGTATGGCGTGCCGCCCGATGTCGTTGTGACCAGTGCTTCTTCCGTATAAGGAATGCCTGTAATCAACATACCGTGATGCAGCAACGGAATGGCCATGGTGAGAAGTGTTGTTTCCTGACCGCCGTGTAACGATGACGTTGATGTAAAAAGTCCGGCGGGTTTGCCGCTGGCTGCGCCGGCTAGCCACTCGCCCGCGGTGCCGTCCAGAAAATACTTCAAGGGTGCCGCCATATTGCCGAAGCAAGTTGGGCTACCCATGACCAGGCCACTGCATTCGGCGAGGTCGGTCGGCGCGGCATAGGGTGGCCCGGAATCGGGAATTTCACTCTCGACGCTCTCGCTGACTGTCGACACCGCTGGCACTGTTCGCAAGCGTGATGCCATGCCGGCTACCGAATCGACGCCAATACAGACTTCGCGCGCCAGTGCTTCTGTTGCGCCGTGTTTGGAATAGTACAAAACCAGAATTTCACTCATGTATTTCGGCCCTGGATCAGCGTTAGAACATTTTCAGGCGGCCTGCCGACGACGGCCCTGTCATTTTCGTCGTCAACGACGATCGGTCGCTCCAGCGTCTTCGGATTAGACTCAATCCATGCGGCGAGGGCGGCGTCATCGGCGAGATCCGGAAGGTCAGTCGCGTTTTTGAACTCATCTTCGCCGCGGCGCAGCAACTCAGCCACAGGGACATCAAGCAAACCAGCCATGCGTGCAATTCGATCTGCATTCGGGGCATTTTTCAGGTATTCGACGATTGCAGGCTCAACACCGGACTCCCGTAGCAATTCCAGAGTTCTTCGCGATTTTGAGCAGCGCGGGTTGTGGTAAATCGTAAGCATTTGCAGGTTTCCTTGACGGCGTGGCCGCGCAATTGGTAGCTTTGTCGGGTTACGGATTATTAGAATAACAATGCTAGCTACCCGTTTGTCACATTTCCTGCGAGTCACCATGCTCGCGGCCCTGTTGGCCGTCGCCGGATGCCAAAGTGCGCCCGTTCAGGAAATGAGCGACGCCCGGCAAGCCATTAGCGTTGCACAGAAGGCCGGTGCACAGGATCTTGCGGCGAGCGACCTTCAGGCGGCCATGGAGTATCTGGAAAGCGCCGAGGGTTTTATTAGCCAGCGTCAGTACGATATGGCGCGTCGTGACGCAGTAAATGCGAAAGCGAGTGCCCTTGACGCTTTGCGACTCAGCTCTGCCGATCAGCCCTGAAACCACTTCCCGCTGAGCTTATCGATAACCTTGTTCGGGTATTTTCGTTGCCCGAGGCTGCCGTTGTAACGACCCAAAGCGCGCCTTAAGTCGCCGTTTTCCTTGTCGAGATAGAACTTCAGGATCGTACAGCCATAGCGAAGATTGGTCTCAAGGTGATTGAGGTTGTCATCCGGTCTGCCAATTTCGTCGCGCCAAAATGGCATGATCTGCATCAGTCCAAGCGCGCCCGCGACCGAAACGGCGTAAGTATCAAAATTACTTTCGACCTCGATAACAGCGAGAACCAATTCGGGTTCCAGGCCAGCGATCGAGGCTTCATAGTGAACGCGCGTCAAAATCCGCATGCGCTCGTCAGGGTCTTTCACCTGACGTTGCAGGCGTCGCGACATATCGGCTAACCAGACCTCGGCGGCGAAGCGATCATCGAAACTGTCCGCTGTGTTCGCCGCGGCGCGCAGAGCTTCCAGTAGCTCAGGGTCCGGCGCTTGTTGCGCTCGCGCGTCTGCCGGCGCGATGAGCAGCGCCGCCAGGCAAAGCGATAAAATGAAGCGTCCGATCAGCATAACCATGATTTATTATAATGGAATTAGAAGCTTAGCACTTACTCTTTAAGTAATTTGAGAGCAGCAGCACGTTTCAGATTACGCGCTTCGTCATCCCGTCGATGACGATATTCAAGCTCTCCTGCGGCCAGCCCGCGTTCTGCGACGACAATTCTGTGCGGAATGCCGATGAGCTCCGCGTCCGCAAATTTGACCCCGGGGCGTACATCACGATCGTCATACAACACGTCGAGGCCCATGCCTTGCATCTCGGCATAGAGCTCTTCCGCCGCTGCGCGCACGATTTCCGAGCGTTGCAGATTGATGGGCACCAAAACAACATCGAACGGAGCGATTGGCTCCGGCCAGATTATGCCGTTGGCATCGTGATTTTGCTCAATGGCTGCTCCGACAATGCGAGTTATGCCGATGCCATAGCAGCCCATTGGCATTTTTTTGTCTTTGCCGTCCTGATCCTGAACGGTTGCTCCCATAGCCTCGCTGTACTTGGTGCCAAGCTGGAAGATATGCCCGACCTCGATGCCACGTGCGATCTTGAGCTTGCTTGAGCCGCCGGGTACCGGGTCGCCCGCGACGACATTTCGAATATCCACGGTTTCCGGTTCGGGCAAGTCACGGCCAAAATTGACGCCGGTATAGTGCTGCGCAACTTCGTTCGCACCGCAGCTAAAGTCGGACAAAGCGCCAACAGCGTGATCGAAAAAGACCGGTAACTCGATGCCGACCGGACCCAATGAGCCAGGCTCACTGCCCGTGGCTTTCTTGATTGTGTCCACGTCAGCCATGCTGAGAGGTGAGGCCACACCATCCAGTTTTTGTGCCTTGACCGCATTCAGTACGTGATCGCCGCGTAACACCAGAGCAACCGGACCGTTGTCGCCGTCGACTATCAGCGTTTTGATGGTTTCTGCCGCCGATACTTTGAGCATTTTGCACAGGTCGTCGATTGTTCGAATACCGGGCGTCGGGATTTTCTCCATGCTCTGCGTTGCGTCCGCACGAGCATCTGCTGCAGGTAAGGTCGCAGCTGTCTCTATATTCGAGGCGTAATCGTCATCATCACTGTAGGCGATCGCATCTTCGCCGGAATCAGCGATGACATGAAACTCCTGTGATTTATTGCCGCCTATCTCGCCGCTATCTGCCCAAACGACGCGAAAATCCAGGCCTAGCCGCGTAAATATTGCGGTGTAGGCAGCGTGCATCTTTTGATAGGACACTTCGAGGCCGGCGTCGTCGATATCGAAGGAGTAAGCGTCTTTCATTATGAATTCGCGTGAGCGCATTACACCGAAGCGCGGACGAATCTCATCACGGAATTTAGTTTGCACCTGATAGAAGTTGATCGGCAGCTGCTTGTAACTACGTAGTTCACGACGTGCGATATCGGTAATAACTTCTTCATGGGTTGGCCCATAGCAGAACTCGCGGCCGTGGCGATCAGACATGCGCAGCAGCAGCGGGCCGTATTTGTCCCAACGACCGGTTTCCTGCCAGAGTTCTGCAGGATGTACAGAGGGCATCAGCAACTCGTGCGCGCCGGCGCGATTCATTTCCTCGCGCACGATGTTCTCGATCTTGCGTAGCACTCGAACGCCAATCGGCATCCAGGTGAACAGGCCCGACGCGAGGCGACGAATCAACCCTGCTCGTAGCATTAACTGATGACTGACGATTTCTGCCTCGGCAGGAACCTCTTTGAGTGTCGTCAGACCAAATTCGGAAAATCGCATGACTTACGTACCTTGATCGCATTAGCGGAAACTGTAAGGCGCGAATTCTAGAGCATTAATTACTCAATTTGTGGCTAATGTGAGCACACCGTATTGACAGTTGCTGCAAAGCAGGGGATTGTCGCGGCTGTTTGCATCAGGCAATAGCCCGTGGAAGGAAGAAGAAACACGTTTGTTGCACAGGAAGGCATCCCGTTCCTGTTGCTCGTAGCCGCCGCATTTGTTGCGGCGCTGCGCTATCTGGACATCGTATTTGCAGTGCCAGCCGGGCTGCTATTGGTTGCTCTGTACCTGTTGTTTCGCGATCCGCGTCGACTGCTGCCATCTGCCCCACTGGGTGTGGTCAGTCCCGTCGACGGCAAAGTAGTAGCGGTAGATAGGGTAGACACAGGCGTCCTGCACGGTGAGGCGCATCGAATTCGCATTGAAATCGATAGTTTCGGGACCTACACGGCGCGCGCACCGGTTGAGGGTAAGGTCATGAATCTGCGCTCGGTTGCTGAGGATCAGGCGGTCGATTACGAAACCAACGCGCTCTGGGTGCAGACGGACGAGGGTGATGACGTTGTGCTGCAATTCATGGACTATCGCCTGGGTCTTGCGCCACGCGCGATTGTGCAATTTGGTGAACGAGTGGGGCAGGGTAGGCGCTGCGCTTTGCTCAGGCTAACGCGCTACGCTGAGGTACATTTGCCCGTTTCTAGCAGCGTGCTTGTTGAGCCGGGCCAGATAGTGGTTGCAGGATCTGACCTGATCGCTAAATTACTGCACCGCTAAGTGAAATACGGCATTCGCCGTGGCAGACTAGCGAGCTTACGCCTGCAAGGGAATTCGAAGTGATCCAGACAGAACATCAGCGCCGTGCCTATCTTAAGGCACTCGAAATTGATGTCTGGGTGCCCAGCGACCAGCCGGAGCTCAGTAAGGCTGCTGTCGTGGAGCACGAAAGTGTCGATGCTATGGGCTGGCCTGAGCTGCGTACCTGTGTATCGGAATGTACTCGCTGTCCGCTGCACAGCAGCCGCACACAAACGGTCTTCGGTGTAGGCAGTGAGAATGCCGACTGGCTGATAGTGGGCGAAGCGCCGGGTGCGGAGGAAGACCGGCGTGGCGAGCCATTTGTCGGCCGAGCCGGGCAGTTGCTGACAGAAATGTTGCGCGCTGCCGGTCAGGATCGCGAGCAGGTGTTCATCGCAAATATCCTGAAATGTCGCCCGCCGAATAACCGCGATCCCGAGGTGGAGGAATCCGCTGCATGTCGCCGTTATCTGGAGCGGCAAATCGCGTTGCTTCAGCCGAAGATAATTTTGGCGGTCGGCCGAGTCGCCGCGCAGCAGTTGCTTGCAACGGATACGCCGGTGGGCCAGTTACGCGGCCAGTTGCATCATCTCGATAAGATACCCGTGGTGGTGACGTATCACCCGGCGTATCTCTTGCGCAGCCCGACACAGAAGCGCAAGGCGTGGCAGGATATTTGTCTGGCAATGGATGTTGCTGCAGGGCGTACCGCATGATTACGCCAATTCGCGAAGCTCAGGTATTCATTCGGAGCATGACCCATGAAGATTTGTCGGTGGTCTCGGATATTGAACGGCAAAGTTATGATTTTCCGTGGAGTCACGGTGTATTTCGCGACTGCTTGCTAGCGGGTTATCAATGTGTCGTATTGGAGCGTAACAATGACGTTGTCGGTTACAGTATTTTGTCCATCGCGGCCGGAGAGGCGCATATCCTGAATATTTGTCTTCATCCAACGTACCGGTCAATGGGCTATGGGGAGAAACTGCTCGATGAAATCCTGTTCCGAGCTCGTTCGACGTCCGTACGACAGATCTTTCTCGAGGTTCGTCCATCGAACCAGCATGCGCTGGCGCTTTATCGGAAAAAAGATTTTCACAAAGTCGCGGACCGACCGGCGTACTACCAGGCTTCGAAAGGTCGCGAAGACGCAAATGTTCTGGTCAAGAAGCTGACGTCTGACAGCTGACGCTGTTAGAGCACTCACTCATGTCTCAGATCTCCGATCAGGTTAGCAAGCGGCGTACGTTCGCGATCATCTCCCATCCCGATGCGGGCAAGACGACGCTAACGGAGAAGCTGCTTTTATTCGGTGGCGCAATTAAGCTCGCCGGAACCGTAAAGGGCCGCAAGGCGACTCGCCACGCAACATCTGACTGGATGGCATTGGAGCAGCAACGTGGAATTTCAATCACGTCGTCTGTTATGCAGTTCCCCTACCAGGATCATGTGATTAATCTTCTTGATACGCCCGGTCATGAAGATTTTTCTGAAGATACCTACCGAACATTGACGGCGGTCGATTCAGCTCTAATGGTGATCGATTGCGCCAAGGGCGTAGAGAAACGCACGATTAAGCTAATGGAGGTGTGTCGCTTGCGTGATACGCCGATCATGACCTTTATCAACAAGCTCGACCGCGATGGCAGAGAGCCGATCGATTTGATGGACGAAATTGAATCGATTCTGAAGATCCAGTGCTCGCCTATTACCTGGCCAATTGGCATGGGAAGATCGTTAAAAGGCGTATATCACCTGTTGCAGGATCGTATCTATCTCTACGAGAATGTTGGCCGGCAAAAGAAATCCGGGCAGACAATTATTGATGGCTTGCACTCTGATCTTGCCACCGAAGCGTTAGGCGACGATGCCGATAGATTTCGCGATGAAGTCGAACTGGTCAAGGGCGCCTGCCCGGAGCTCGACGTTGATAAATATCTGGCGGGGCAGCAGTCGCCCGTATTCTTCGGTTCGGCGCTCGCCAATTTCGGCGTTAAGGAATTGCTGGATGAGTTTGTGCAACATGCGCCGAGACCATTGCCGCGCGTTACAGATCAACGTGTCGTAGAACCTGACGAAGACACGCTAAGCGGCTTCGTATTCAAGATTCAGGCAAATATGGATCCTGGGCATCGTGATCGCATCGCTTTCATGCGTATTTGTTCGGGCGAATTTCGAAATGGCCAGAAAATCCTGCATGTGCGCTCCGGCAAAGAGATGAAAATTGCGGACGCGATTACCTTCATGGCCGCAGACCGGCAACACGCTGAGCTGGCGTATGCCGGTGACATCATCGGCCTGCACAATCACGGCACAATTAATATCGGTGACAGTTTCAGCGAAGGTGAGCAGTTAAGATTTTCCGGCATACCGAACTTTGCGCCGGAAATGTTCCGCCGCGCCGTCCTGAAAGATCCGCTCCGACTAAAGGCATTGCATAAAGGCTTAGCGCAACTGTGCGAGGAGGGTGCGACACAGTTGTTCAAACCGATGCGAAATAATGACCTGATCCTTGGCGCTATCGGACAGTTGCAGTTTGACGTTGTCGCGCATCGTCTGAAGGATGAATACAAGGTTGAATGCCAGTTCGAGGCGATCAATGTTGCAACGGCTCGCTGGGTGGCATGCGAAGATGAAAAAATGCTGGCCGATTTTGAGCGTAAGGCGCACGATAATCTGGCCTTTGATCACGGCGACAGACTGGTTTATATCGCGCCAACGCGGGTTAATCTGAATCTGACGGAGGAGCGCTGGCCGGACATCGAGTTTCAGAAGACACGTGAGCATTAATGACTAACCGTAAGGTCATCGCCTGGGCGTTGTATGACTGGGCAAATTCAGCGTTCGCTTTGAGCGTTCTGGCCGTACTTTTCCCTATTTTTCTTGGCAGTTACTGGAGCGTTGGTGACACGGGCGCATCCGTGACGGCTCGCTTGGGATTCATTACTGCGGCGGCAGCGTTGATCGTAAGTCTGGCATCCCCAGTGCTTGGTGCTATTGCTGATTCCGGTGGTTATCGCAAACGCTTTCTCATCGTACTAGCGCTGACAGGCGCTGGCATGACTGCGGCTTTGGCATTGCCGGGAGAAGGTAGCTGGCCCTGGGCGCTCGCCCTCTACTTGGTGGCGTCAATCGGTTTCTACGGTTCAACCGTTTTCTACGACTCACTGCTGGTCGACGTCGCTGAGCCAGAAAACTATGATTTTGTATCGACGTTGGGATACTCGCTCGGCTATCTCGGCGGAGCATTACTGCTTGCGCTGCATGTTTGGATGCTGAAGTCGCCAGCGACATTCGGTATGTCTGACAGTTCTGAAGTAATCAAATTTGCGTTCATATCTGTTGGTGCCTGGTGGGCAATTTTTCTGATTCCGCTGCTTATTCTGGTGCCGGAAAAGCGCAAGATTGCGTTAACCTCCCGCCATATAGTCAAAGCCGCATTTCGAGAATTGGCGTCAACGATTTCGCATGTTCGGCAATATCGCAATATCGTCAATTTCCTGATCGCCTACTGGTTGTACATCGGTGGAGTCTTTACTGTTATTTCGATGGCTGCCAACTACGGTCAGCGACTCGGTTTTGACGATTCCGATCTCGTACTGGCATTCATGATCACCAATCTTGCCGGCTTTCCGGCAACAATCCTGTACGGTCTTCTCGGTCAGAAATTCGGTGCTCGGTTTGGAATTTATCTGGGCTTAGCGATTTACGTATTGGTGTCGAGTTGGGCAGTATTCATGACGGACATTCGGCAGTTCTACGTCATGGCTATCATCGTGGGGTGCATCCAGGGTGGCGTGCAAGGCTTGAGCCGCTCCTATTACGCGTCGTTAATCCCGAAAGATCAGCCGGGTGAGTTTTTCGGTTTCTACAATATGATGACCAAGTTTTCGCACGTCATCGGGCCGACGGTGGTGGGAATTTCGGCATTGATGTCGAATACCCCGGGGATTGTGCTGGTCGTACTGCTGCCGTTGTTTATCGTCGGCGGTCTTTTGCTGACTAGAGTTGACTAACTCTATGTTGTAGTCGCTGCAGCGACTGCTCATCGGGAGCGCCGTAGCGGGCCGCCAGATATTCTGTTGTAACAGCGTCGATCGCATCGTCATCCAATGCGGATTCGGAACGTGCTCGTGCGGCGAAGGATGCTGGACTTTCTCCCACCGTAATTGTTATGCCGGTTTTATTCACGAATGTTTTGTACAAAATAGCGGCCCTATCGGGGCGTGGTGGGCGATAACGCATCGCCAGAAGAAGACTGATCAAGATAACCATAGCAATGACCAGGCCAAGCATTGTCAGCATCATTTTTCGCCAATCGGGATTGTTCATGCCGAGCCATTGCATTAGCTCGTTTTGCTTGTCCGGTCCATAGCCAAGAACCAGGTCATTCCACTTTGCATTGATCGCGTCCCAGGACAGGCCCAAGTCGTGCAAGAAGGCGGACGGCGCAAATAGGCCCCATGCAGCCCCAGCGCCGTTCAGCATCGAACCGCTCATACCTGCGTCAATGCGCTCCGGAGCGACCGCGGCAGTTGGGTCCACACGGTACCAGCCGATGCCCGGCATCCAGACCTCTGTCCAGGCGTGTGCATCAGACTGTCGCACGATCAAATGCCCGGCCTTGGGGTTGAGTTCGCCACCCTGATAGCCGAGGACGATGCGTGCCGGAATGCCGACCGAGCGCATCATGACGGCGAATGCTGACGCGTAGTGCTCGCAAAACCCTTGTTGTGTATTGAATAGGAAGCTGTCCACAGGGTTGTTGCCTAGCGCGGGTGGCTCTAACGTGTAGTAGTACTCTTCCTGGTGAAATTTGCGCAACACCGCATCTACATAGTTTTCCTGGCTGCCGGCTTTAGCAAACATTTGTTGCGCCAACTCGGTTGTTCTTGGATTGCTGCCTGGCGGCAGGCGCAAATACCAATCGGTCGTCGCGTCACGCATCTCTATGTCGGTTCGATATTCAGTGTAGGAGACTGCCTCGTAAACGACGCGTTGATCGATGGGTAGTTCGCGTGACAGCTGTTGCTCTCGGCCCATCGATGTCCTCGCCAGTGACCAGGTGTACGGAATGTCGAGCGCGAATACCCATTGTTGCCGCGTTGGCTCCAGTGCAACGGAGTAGTTGATCGGAGCGCCGCTTACGATGATCTTGTCGCGTTCTCGTTGATTGTTACCAACCATGGCTTCGTTGCCGGACCAGGTGCGGCCGTTAAAACGATGCAATACGAGTCCACGCCAATATCGATCTCGTGGTTCCGGAATAGTGCCGTCGAACGTGACACGAAACGCGAGCTCATCCGATAGTGACAACGAACTTATATCGCCGGGACTCATTGTGTCGCTAAGACCGGATGTACCGGAACTGGTGTCGATCGGCACTGCCCAGAACGGTGTTGCAATACGAGGAAAGAAAACCCACATCGTCAGCGCCAAAGGTAGTGCATATAGAACGAGACGCCCACTTGTTCGGAAGCTACGCGCAGCAGATTCAGAGCGGGTCGCTGACATACGTAGCCACGCAGTCATGATGAGCAATACTGCCACCATTAAATAGGGCAATGACCAAAAATACTGTTCACGCAACAGCGATGACATGACAAGAAATATGGAAATGAATAGGAGTACGAACTGATCGCGCCGCTTGCGTGTCTCGAGTAGCTTTAGCGCGGCCATGATCGCGAGCAGGGCCGAGCCAGGACCGACACCACTAACGGACGAGTAGGTCATGAGTACGCCCAGAAAGCAGGTCAGGGCGAGTAGTGCACGAAACCAGGTAGACGGCAACAGCATGCGACGCTTCTCGATTGCGTATCGCCAGGCAGAACAAGCGACAAATGCCACCGTTATCCAGATAGGGAGAAACTGCACGTGCGGCGCGATCGCCAGCGCCAGCGCGGCTAACGTCCAGGGCAGGCTGGCGAGTAGTGAGCCGTCTGTACCGCGAGGCTTAGCCATTCGCGTCGCCCAAGCCATACAAGGCCAGCGCCTCAAGACATTGCTGGCGTTGCGCCTCACCGTGTGCAGGTGAAAACTCCTTGCCCGGCAGTCGCAGGCCGTAATCGGCACGGGATTGATCTGTGTCAGTTATCCAGCGAGTCAGAATGGAAAGGCGCTGTTCCACATCGTCTGCGGGCACTGCATTGAAGTCGAACCATTGGCTGCTGGTATCCGCGCCTGCAAATTGTTTCGACAGCAATTGGCCACTGCGCGCGTACGCTTTCCAGGCAACATTTCGTGGCGAGTCGCCTTCCTGAAACCTGCGCAAACCAGCGAAATCCTCTTCGCCGCGAGCATCGTGCTGGCGGTGGCCCTGTGCGGTCTGGGTTGGCGGCGGACGCGGCGCATCTTCGGCGGCTTGCGGATAGACGAGCCCGCGAAGATTCATATGCAGCCAGGCCCAGGAGCGGAACAATTCGAATGGAAAGAAAGTCCGAATGCCGAAGCGCTCAAGTTGAATCCAGCCGCGACGGTCCGTTTTGACAACGAGAGAAAACACTTTGCTCTCGCCTGGCGGCAGGTCGTGCACCTCGCTGACCGACTTGTCGGAATAAAGCATTACGCCGTGGCGAGGGTTCTTGCTGTGGTTGGTGACGGCGATTCGAAACTGCGCCGACTGGCCGGCATATACGGGTTCGACGCCGGCGAAACTAAGCTCGAGGCTGACCAGGTTGCGCTGGCATTGATGCATTGCTACGAACCCGAGTCCGGCAAGCATGAATGTGAGCACGAACGACAGATTGTTGTTGTAGTTCATCGAACCTAACAACATTGCAAACGACATCAGGCCATAGATGAGTCCGACGCCGGTCGGCAAGATGTATACGCGGCCGGGACTTAAAGTGGTAACGGTTGAATCGATACCCTGTCGATTCTTGGCCCAACGTTGCACCCGCTTATTAGCAGCGGATGAAATTCCCGAGGCGAATCGGGCTTTAGGGAATGGCCACTGTATCGAGGACATGCTGGCAAAGCTCGGCTGCGGAACGATAGCTGGTGTTACCAGCGGGTTTCAGGCGATGCCCGGCGACTGCCGCAAACACGGCTTGAATGTCGTCGGGATAAACACCGGAGGGGTTGTGCACGAACGCGTGCGATTTTGCTGCTGCCGCAAGTGCAAGGGCACCCCGCGGTGATAAACCAATGTCGATGTCCGGAGACTCACGCGTAAGTCGCACCAGTTCCTGAATGTAGTCGACCAAGGGGTCGCTCATATGCATCTTAGCCGCTGCTTTTTGTAATTCGCGCAGGACATCCGGCGTCAACTCAGCAGCTACGTCTTCGAGCATCGTGCGGCGATCTTCGCCAATAAGCAGCTCACGTTCGCTTTCGGCGTCCGGGTAGCCAAGCTCCAGGCGCATCAGGAAACGGTCAAGTTGTGACTCGGGCAGTGGAAAAGTACCGATCTGATCCGCCGGGTTCTGTGTGGCGACGACAAAAAACGGCTCCGGCAGAGCACGAGTATTGCCATCGACACTGACCTGGTATTCCTCCATCGCCTCGAGCAACGCGCTTTGTGCCTTAGGCGTCGCTCGATTAACCTCATCGGCCAGAATTAGCTGCGAGAAGATGGGCCCGGGCTGAAATTCGAATTCGCCTTTCGCTTGTTTGAATATTGATACGCCGACGATGTCCGCAGGTAAAAGATCGCTGGTGAACTGAATGCGGCGAAAACTGAGCCCGAGAACTCGTGCGAGTGCTTGGGCGAGCATGGTCTTGCCAAGGCCTGGGAGATCTTCAATTAGCAAATGTCCTCGGCCGAGTAAGCAGGACATCGCGAGGCCGATCTGTTGGTCCTTGCCAAGAATGATACTACCCAGCGCTTTGCGGGCAGCGTCAAGTGCGACGCGATTTGCGTCTTTGCTTAAAGGCAATTTTTCGATGGTGTTTCCGCCCGGCATAGGGTTCTCCTGCTTAGCCTTATATCGTCGCGGATAGTCGTGACGATTGCACTTCAAGCGGGCAGGATTGTGATGCAGTTATCAGAAAACCCGCAGGTCTAGTCGAGCTCCGTCAGTTTTTCGAGCTGCTCTGTCAATTGCGCAATCGTTTTCTCGAAATCAACGGCGCGCTGCTTTTCCTGTGTGACCACGTCGGCAGGCGCATTGTTCACAAAATTTGCGTTGCCGAGTTTGCCCTGAGTCTTCGCAAGATCGACGTTGGCGCGCTGCATCTGCTTTTCTAGGCGCGCGCGTTCGGCTTCTATGTCGATCAGGCCTTTCATGGGCACTAGCAATCGAACGTCGCCGAGCAGGGCAGTCGCAGCGGTCGGCGGTTCTTGTCCCTGTTCCAGAGTAGTAATCGATTCGACCCGTCCAACACGTTGCAACAAGTGCATGAATTTCGTGGCGCGTGACTGATCGTCAGCGGCTGCGTTTTGCAATATTACCGGCAACGGTTTTCCCGGTGATATATCCATTTCGCCTCGAATTTGCCGAATTCCCAGTATGAACTGCCGCACCCATTCGATATCCGCTTCGGCGTCTTCGTGCGCTGTCTCTTGGTCGACAGTTGGGAACGGCTGCAACATGATCGTGTCGCCTTCGGCGCCGGCGCGCGGGGCAACCTGCTGCCATATTTCTTCGGTGACAAACGGAATGATCGGATGCAGCAGACGCAAGAGAGATTCCAACACCGTAATCAGTGTGCGACGCGTACCGCGTTTCGCGGCTTCGGAGGCATCGTCAGATTGCAGAACAGGTTTCGACAATTCCAGATACCAGTCGCAAAACTCATGCCATGTGAATTCGTACATTGCCTGTGCGGCGAGATCGAGGCGGTATACCGCCATTTGCTCGTGCACCACAGTGACGGCGTGATCAAGACGTGCCTGGATCCAATGATCCGCAGCGCTTAGCTCAATTTCGCCTTCGTCCATCTCTTCTGTATTCATCAATACGTAGCGCGCGGCATTCCACAACTTGTTGCAGAAGTTCTTGTAGCCGTCGATACGTCCCAGATCAAAGCGAATATCGCGGCCGGTTGTTGCCAGCGCCGCGAACGTGAAACGTAACGCATCGCAACCGTAAGCATTGATGCCGTCCGGGAACTGTTTGCGTGTCGACTTTTCGATTGCAGGTTTTAGATGGTCCTGCATCAATCCGGAGGTGCGTTTTGCCAGCAATGATTCGAGGTCGATGCCATCAATCAGATCGAGCGGGTCCAGGGTATTGCCCTTGGACTTCGACATCTTCTGTCCTTCCTGATCGCGAATCAGGCCGTGAATGTAGACCTCACGAAACGGCACA
>CAYWYT010000018.1:0-18247 GCA_964462665.1 uncultured Woeseiaceae bacterium
AAATTCTCTCTACCGGTGGTACTTGTCGCGCGCTGCGCGAAGCTGGACTCGATGTCATCGAAGTCAGCGACAAGACCGGGTTCCCTGAAATAATGGACGGCCGCGTAAAAACACTGCATCCGACGATCCACGGTGGTCTGCTCGGTCGTCGCGGCACCGACGACGCGGTAATGGATGAGCACGGGATCGAGCCGATTGATCTGCTGGCCGTCAATCTCTACCCCTTTGAGCAAACCATTGCTCGTGAAGACGCAAGCATCGACGATGCGATCGAGAACATCGACATTGGCGGCCCGGCAATGATCCGAGCGGCGTCCAAGAATCACGACAGCGTCGCGGTAGTAGTAGACCCATCTGATTACGACGCCGTACTTAAAGCACTCAAGGACAAGGTGCTGTCAGCGGAAACCCGGCGCCGGCTCGCAGCCAAGGCGTATGCGCATACGGCAAGCTACGACACCGCTATCACTAAATATTTGTCTAAATCGCTGGGCGACGATCCGCTCGGCGAGCGCTTCCTGTATGCAGGCAAACTCGTCGATCGCATGCGCTACGGCGAGAACCCGCATCAGGACGCCGCATTTTATGTCGATCAGCAGGCGCCGCAGGGCTCGCTGGCGTCGGCAACGCAGTTACAAGGTAAGGCCTTGTCTTACAACAACATTGCTGACAGCGACGCGGCCCTTGAGTGTGTGCGGCAGTTCGAGCAACCCGCTTGTGTCATCGTGAAACATGCGAATCCTTGTGGTGTTGCTGTGGCGGAGGACATCACCACGGCGTATGAGAAAGCATTTCAAACCGACCCGACCTCGGCATTCGGTGGCATCATCGCGTTCAATCGACCATTGGACGCACAGACAGCCAAAGCAATCATCGACAAGCAGTTCGTGGAAGTCATTGTTGCGCCGGATGTGGCGGCCGATGCGGCCGATGTGTTGTCGGAGAAGAAAAACGTTCGCGTCCTCGATACAGGACCTTGGGAAGCAGCTAGCGGCGGCCAGGAATTCAAGAAAGTGTCCGGCGGCTTACTGGTACAGGGCAGCGATCTGGGCAGGATCACGGCAGACGACCTCAAGGTCGTTACGGATCTCGCGCCAACACCCGAACAGATCGCCGACATGCTGTTCGCGTGGACGGTAGTGAAATACGTCAAGTCGAATGCGATTATCTTCTGCAAAGACAACATGACCATTGGTGTCGGCGCGGGCCAGATGAGCCGCGTGTACAGCACCAGGATTGCTGCGCTCAAGGCGGCGGACGAAGGGCTATCTGTGCAGGGGTCGGTGATGGCCTCGGACGCGTTTTTCCCGTTCCGCGACGGCATCGATGCCGCGGCCGAGACGGGCATCGCCGCCATTATTCAACCCGGCGGCTCCATGCGTGACGATGAAGTGATTCAGGCGGCCAATGAACAGGGTCTGGCGATGGTGTTTACAGGCATGCGACACTTCCGGCATTAATGAATCGGGCCTAAAGGCCCTCCTACAGGTAGTGATGATGAAAATATTGATCATCGGCAGCGGCGGACGCGAACATGCACTGGCATGGAAGTGCGCGCAGTCTAACGATGTCGATGAAGTTATCGTCGCACCGGGCAACGCCGGTACAGCGCTCGAAACAAAATGCCGCAACGTCGCCGTATCCTCGGACGACACCGAGGCCTTGACGCAGCTCGCGCAGGACGAAGACATTGCATTGACTATCGTTGGTCCGGAGGCACCGCTGGTCGCCGGCATTGTTGATCGCTTTGACGAACTCAATCTGCCCTGCTTTGGGCCCAGCGCTGCCGCAGCGCAGCTGGAAGGCTCGAAAGCCTTCACCAAAGATTTTCTCGCACGGCACAATATTCCAACTGCCGACTATCAGAACTTCGTCGAACTCGACCCAGCACTTGCCTATATTCGCGAGCAGGGTGCGCCGATCGTCATCAAGGCAGATGGACTGGCCGCCGGTAAGGGCGTCATTGTCGCGATGACACTCGAAGTAGCCGAAGCAGCGGCAACTGACATGCTGGCTGGCAACAAATTTGGCGATGCCGGAGCCCGCATAGTGGTCGAGGAATTTCTCGATGGCGAGGAAGCCAGTTTCATCGTAATTTCGGATGGCACCACGATCCTGCCAATGGCGACGTCGCAGGATCACAAAGCCAGAGACGAAGGCGACACCGGACCCAATACGGGCGGCATGGGTGCGTATTCCCCTGCCCCGGTCGTCACTGCTGAGATCGAAAAACGCATTATGGATGAGGTGATTCGTCCGACCCTGGCGGGCATGAAGTCCGACGGCGCGAACTACGTTGGGTTCTTGTACGCGGGCCTGATGGTAATGGCGGACGGCACGCCGAAGGTCATTGAGTTCAATTGCCGCATGGGCGACCCGGAAACCCAACCTATCATGATGCGACTGAAATCAGACCTCGTCGCTATCTGCAGCGCGACACTGAACGGCACCCTCGCTGAACAAGATGCTGAGTGGGATTCGCGCGCATCGCTGGGCGTTGTCCTGGCCGCAGGCGGCTACCCAGAGAGCTACGCGAAAGGCATAGCGATTCGCGGTCTCGACAAAGTTAGCGGTGCAACGCAAAAAGTTTTCCATGCTGGTACTTCTGTAGACGGCGATGAAGTCGTTACCAGCGGCGGTCGAGTCTTGTGTGTTGTGGGCCTTGGTGACTCAGTAGCCAGCGCCGCCAGCACCGCATACGACGCGGTCGATCAGATTCGATGGACAGACGTTTATCTACGACGCGACATCGGACACCGCGCTATCGCACGCGAAAGTAGCTCAGGCTAGTCGGGTGCTGACCACAAGCGACGCAAGCGCCGCGATTCTGGCTGCCATGCCGGCGGCCGCTACCGAAACGGTTCAGTTGGAGCGCGCGAGCGGCCGAGTATTGCAGCAAACGATCGTTGCAGAGCGCGACCAACCACCCTTTGATCGCGTCACGATGGACGGCGTTACGTTCGCGTTTGCAGGCTTCGACGGTGGTACGCGGACGTATCCGATTCAGGCGATGCAGGCGGCGGGTGATCCAACGCTAACGCTCGAAACCGGTCACTGCATTGAAATTATGACCGGCGCGTCACTACCAAATGGCGCTGACTGCATTGTTCCCGTAGAGCGCATCAGCGTTGTCGATGGTGTGGCTGAAATCGAAGACGACTACGTCGCCAAACAACATCAATTCATTCATCCGCGCGGCTCTGACCATGCCAAAGGTGCGCAGTTGCTCGCGCCGGGCGCGCGCATATCGCCGATGGATATCGCAATTATTGCATCCTGTGGTCTAACCGAGATCACGGTGAGTAAGGCCCCGGTTATTCGCGTTATATCGACCGGCAACGAGCTTGTGCCCGCGGGCGACCCTATCGAGCCACACCAAATTCGCATGTCGAACGGCCCTGCCATGATGGCATTGCTGCAACAACGCGGGTACACGAACAGCGAGCACGATCATATTGTGGACGAGCCGGCATTGCTCAAGGAGCGCATCGCCGAGCACCTCGATAACGCCAATGTACTGATACTGTCCGGCGGTGTGTCGATGGGCAAAGCGGACTATGTGCCACAGGTTCTGGAAGAACTCGGCGTGCAAATCGTCTTCCACAAGATCAGCCAGCGCCCAGGCAAGCCAATGTGGTTTGGTATAGGGCCGCACGGTCAGGCCGTGTTCGCATTACCAGGCAACCCGGTATCTGCACTCGTTTGCTGTCGGCAGTACGTTGTCAGCGCGCTCAATGCCGCTGCGGGCCTGCTCGCGGCAGCGCCCGAATTTGCAAGTCTTGCTCAGGAATATGTCTTCAAGCCACAGTTAACATGCTTTTTGCCAGTTAAACTGGTGTCCGGCGTCGGTGGCCAATTGCTGGCAATGCCGGTACGGACGAATACGTCGGGCGATTTCGCAGCGTTGAGCGGCACCGCCGGCTATGTCGAGCTGGCGCTCGCTACAAGTACGTTCCCGGCCGGAACAGGAGTTCAACTACACCG
The DNA here is from genome assembly GCA_964462665.1 of uncultured Woeseiaceae bacterium. GTDB lineage: Bacteria > Pseudomonadota > Gammaproteobacteria > Steroidobacterales > Woeseiaceae > UBA1847. The sequence continues at coordinate 3,985 of CAYWYT010000018.1, forward strand.
CTGGTAGCTAAACAAGGAGGTCGGGAGCAAAGATGAATATCAAGATTTCGCCGCCTAAGTCTTTGATCGTATTGCTCTGCGTGGTCGGTTTTCTTGTACTGACCAATATCGCCGGCATAGTCGCCAAATTCGCGTTCGGTCAGGAAAGTCTCTTCGGCCTGATCGGCCTGTTCGACCTACACTCCGAACGAAATATCCCAACGCTGTTTTCTTCACTGCAACTGATTCTGGCAGGGCTGCTCTTGCTCCTGATAGGAAGCAAGCACCAGTCGAACGGAGAAAAGTACATCGCGTGGATCGTGTTAGCCGCCATTTTCTTGTTCCTGGCTATCGATGAAACCGCGGTCATTCACGAGAGGCTGGGTGATCCCATGCGAACCGTGCTTAACCCCGGCGGTTTGTTCTATTTTCCCTGGGTAATTCCCTACGGCATTGCATTGTTCATTTACGCACTGTTGAAGTATGCATGCCTTACGTTTCAGAACATCAAGATCAGCGTGCAGGAGTAGACCTTGGAGTTGCTCGAGAAAAATATCGAATGCCCGTACTGCGGCGAGAATCTCGACGTGCTGATTGATCAGTCGGAAGCAGGTCAAACCTACATTGAAGATTGTCAGGTCTGTTGCCGACCAATTAACTTCAGTCTGGTCGCTGATCTCGATGGCAATATAGATATCAGTGTACGCAGCGACAACGAGTAGTCGATGTTCTTGCAGCCACAACAACCGCGCCGTAAGCTGAGTGCATCAAGACTTTAGCCTTGGACAGCACCTATGCATGCCGTAATATTTGACATTGATGGAACGCTTCTTCAATCCGCTGCTGTCGACGATGCCCTCTATCAAAGCGCTGTTCGCGCAGTCATAGCGGACGCGAAAATCCGGCCAGCCATATCGGACTACGACTACGTGTCGGACTCCGGAATCCTGTCGCAGATATTTTCTGACAATTGTATTGATGAAGTCATAGAGCCCGAAGCCGCGATCAAGTCGCATTTCGTGCAACTCCTGAGCGATCACATTTCAGAGCAAGGCCCATTTCAGGAGGTTCCCGGTGCACGCAACTATCTCAAGCACTTTGACGATTCAGCGGAGCACGCCGTAGCGATCGCCACTGGTGGTTGGCGCGCATCAGCTCTCCTGAAATTGGCGACCGCTGGTTTTGGCGACTTCGACCTCCCGATCGCAACCTCGGACGACGCTCGAGACCGACAAGAAATTATGCGCATTGCACTTTCTCAGTTGGGCGATTCTTTTTCTTCGGTCACTTACTACGGTGATGGTCCCTGGGATCGCGACGCATCACTGCAACTCGGCTGGAATTTTGTTGCCGTTGGCTCTGAGCTCGGCGGCCTTGAGTCATATTCCAGCATTGAAGATACATAACAATGCATGCCTGGAAAGACTTCGTTGATCAATATCAACCCGCTGCATCCTTCGAGGATGACATCGCGTCTACTCGAGTCTGCCAACTCGCCGCAACCGCAGCCGAACTTGGCACCAATGCCGTGGGTGCCGTATTGCTTGATGACCAAGGCACAGTGCTCGCTGAGGGCCATAATGAGACTTTCTTAAACGGATTTCGATCTGATCTGCATGCCGAAATGGTTGTCCTGACGAAATTTGAGTCTGAACAGAAACACGCTGACATGCCGGAATCTGATCGATAAAGTATGTTTGTGAAGGCCCGCATCAAGAGTAAATAACATGAATTTTGGAGCAAGATCAAAATGACGAAACGGCTTCTGGCAAGTCTCATCAGCATCATTCTTCTTTCGATGTCGGTGCCCGCAATCGCTTCTGAAGTAGATGAGGCGCTTATTCTGGAAACACTGGAATCCTGGAACCAGGGTTGGGCCCACAGGAACGCCGAGTTAGCCGTTAATGATTACGCCGCAGACGCGGACTGGACTAACGCGTTTGGAGATCGATTTCAGAGCAAAGAAGAACTCCGGAAGGGGCTAGAATTCCTGTTCAGCCTCGGCTCCGTCATGGCAGGCGAATCTGCAGGGCATGAGTTCGACGATATTACTTTCTTGAGCAGCGATGTCGCGGTAGTACGAAGTAAATTGGTTCGTGTGAATCAACAGACATCCACCGGCGAGCTGATTCCTGATCGTCACATAAACCATTTGCGGGTTTACGAGAGACGCAGCGGACAATGGTTGATTGTCAGCCACATGATTTCGCAAATTCAGCTACGACGATAGCTCCGAGCTTTTCATCCCGTGAATTTTCGCGCCGCCATCCGAACCTTCGTTGCGAGCTACATCATTCCTGGCTGGGGATTTTGGATCGTCGGCAAGCCTCGCCTTGGCCTCGTAGTAAGTGGCGCGATGATCGTCTTAATCCTCCTCTTCAGCTGGACCCGACTCGTCATTGATCCAGGTGGCTACGTCACTCTCGTCGCACTGATCATGGCATTCGTCTTCTGGGGCGCTATGCACTCGGCCATTATTGAGTTCAATCGAGATCCTGAGACTTCGCAGCCGCGCAACTGGAGAGCTTCACTGATATATGCAGCGTTTGCTCTGGCCGTGCTGTATCCACTGCTGTCATTCCGCTCGTACACCTTAGGCTATGAGGCATTTCGCATTCCGGCAAGATCCATGGCGCCAGCGCTTGTCGTCGGCGACTATATCGTCGCTGATACGTGGCATTACTCGGACACTGCCATTGGGGTCGGCGAGATCGCCGTGTTTGAAGCGCCGGGTACAGGTGGAGTAAATTTCATAAAGAGGGTCGTCGGCGTGCCCGGGGACGTATTAGCTCACGCCAACAATCAACTCATTCGAAATGGCGTTGTAGTCATCGAGCCATTCGCGGATTATGGCGATAGCCGCGCTCGCGCTGCCGCGTCATTTTCAGAGATAACGGTGCCAGATGGTGAATACTTTGTGATGGGTGATAATAGAAACAACAGCAGAGATAGCCGTTATCTTGGAACTATACCGAGAGAGAATTTTGTAGGGCGAGCGGCTCACATCTGGTACTCAAGAGACGAACAACTAGGAATACAGTGGCAACGCTTCCCAAATACAATCGACTAACGCTAGTGGCATGCTTGATTGCCAGCCAACTTTGGGCTGCAACATACAACCCTTATGAAGAGTCGAAAGTCACGCCCGAACAATGGCAGGAGTACTACGACATTGTTCAGGCCGAATTCGCAGAGACTAAAGAAGAAGTGCCCGGCGCTATGCTTGTCTTTTTTGAAGACCCGTCATCGTCTACCTACTATGCTTTTACTATGCCTGAGCACCCGGCTCATCCCGCATGGATTACGCGCAAACTGCTGGAGAAAGACGGCGATATTTCTATGCAACAGATTGGCTTCTTCGCGGGTGAAGAAGAGCCGTTTTCTGAATTATTTCAAGATTACGCCGAGCTCACCGATCAGATTCGATCTGAATATGAGGCACAAAAGGAGACAGAGGAATGAAAATTCAATCGCTACTTATTATCACTGCTCTCGCTTTGCTCACAGCCTGCTCCAGCACAGAGCCTGGCGCTACAGTAAACACAGACCATGAATGCACCGATACCGAGTGCAATGTCCAGATCATGATCAATAACCCCGGTGCAGATTCGTTTGAAATCAACTACCACTTTTTATCGTACCAGCAAGGGTCCGCAACCCTTGTTGGTGAACTGGAAGGCAGTTATACAGTTGCCGGCTATCAATCAACGACACTGTCGAAGCAGTTTCCCGTTACCGCCAAGCCCAATAGCGTCTCGGCGGGCGTAGAAGTTACGCGACTTCGATAGAAGTACCATGCCAAGCCCTTAGTCCCTTAGTCCTCAGCCCTTCATCAGGAAAACCTTCCCCAGCCGTCAGGTCACGACTGGGCCAAAAGCCCATGCTTTGCAGCAGATCTACAGGCTTTCGAAGGAATGGGATTATGCAAAACAGAACAATACTTGTCGGATTTTTGTGCGTTCTGCTGTTGGCATTGGCTGGCTGCGACGAAGACAGCGGCCCCAAGCGCGACCCAAAATGTCCATTGTGTGAAGCGCAAGACTATGAGGATCACGTCTTGAAGTCGTGTCCAATCTACTACCGCTGGAATAGCCTGTTTAATTACTGGAGCTCCTGCGACAACAATTGGACAACCGTGGAGAACCAACCGATCTTTACAGACTTGCATGATTGTCTGGTCGCCAAAGGTCACTTGCAGGACGAGAAAGAAATGTACTGGGACAACAGCCAGGCTGACAAAGATCGTCGCTGGGCGCAAAAGCTGTTCTGCTTCGAAACGAGTGATGCCTTATGATGTCTCCTTGCAGAGGGGAGACTTATGAACCGCGTTCGCTTACGGAATTCAGTCGCGAGTATTGTTGTACTCACAGTAATTGTGCCAGCACTAGTACTGGCACATCACTCTCGCAGTAACTTCGATCTCGATACGGTGCTCGAATTTGAAGGAGTGATTACCGAATACTCCTGGCGTAATCCGCACACGTTTGCGACGTTAGCCGTGACCAACGATGCGGGTGAGACAAAAGAGGTATTGCTGGAGCTCAACTCAGTATCTGTATTAACTCGTCAGGGCTGGGCGCGCGATACGCTAAGAGTCGGAGACGAAGTAACCGTTTTTGCGAACCCAGATCAGGACAGCAGCAAGAACCTCTATTACTCCAACTATTTTCTGATGCCAGACGGCAGCGTGATGACTTCTGCTCCGGGTAGCGGCCCCGGGGCCGAACCGCGCGGCGGGCGGGGTCGGCAACAGCAGCCCGAATCGACAGCCCGCTCTGCAGACTTCAGTGGTATTTGGCGCGTAGAAGGCGGCCGCTTTGCCGAACGAGGTGGCAACAACTCAAGCTCAATCGCGGTGTCGCTGGGTGGGCAAACCCAGGCGGTTGGGCTACCGCTTACGGCCAGAGGTCAGGCCGAATTGGATGCGTGGAACGTAGAAGACAATCCCTGGTTTCGTTGCGAGGCTAAAACGGCGCCCTGGGTTTTTTCCGGTATCGGTGGACACAAGATAATTCGCGAGCGCGAGAACAAGATCATAATTCGTCATGAGATTCTGGATGTCGAGCGAGTTGTTCACATGAACCTCACCGAGCACCCAGCGGACGCTGAACGGACCCATCAGGGTCACTCAATCGGGCGCTTCGATGGTGAGACACTGGTAGTAGATACAGCGTTGTTTGCAGCAGCTCAATGGGGCATAGGCAGTGGCGTGTCATCGAGCGTGGAAAAAAAACTCGTGGCGCGTTACACGTTGCTGGACGAGGGTCGCAGGCTGCAGTACGAGTACACACTGGAGGATCCCGTTTATTTGGCAAAACCCGTATCTTTGTCACAGACATTCTCCCTGAATCCGAATTACGCTTGGCAGGACGAGTATGGCTGCGACCCTGAGGCCAGCAGCCGCCATATCGTGGACTAATTGCTCGTCCGAGGATGACCTATGCACATACTGATCGCTTTCCTGGGTTCCCTGGTTACGGTGTTCTATTTGCTCGATCGACTGGGCATAGACATTGGCGGATTCAATCCATTTCACTGGGGGCGCAAGCGCGCATGGTCGCGGCAGTATCACGGCGATCCGATTAACTCAGTCGAGGATCCACTGCACGTTGCCGCTTTACTGATCCTTGGTGCAGCGAAACTCGATGGCAGTGTCAGCGCCGAGCAAAAGCGTGTTGCGCTGAAGCGATTCGAAGCGGTCTTTTCGCTAGACCCCAAAGACGTTTCCGAACTCGTCGGCTCTGCAATTCATCTCCTGGGAGCGCCACAGGTCATCGACGCCCAGCTCCAGGGACTTGCTGACAAGAACAAGAACTGCTTCACTCAGGATCAGGCCGACTCCATGCTCCAATTAATGGTCGAGGTCGTTTCAGCCGATGGCGAAGTGACTGCTTCACAGAGCGAGTTTATTGAGAACATGCGCACGCACTTCGTTCCGCCGCAACAAAATCAGGGAACGTGGAACTAGCTATGCAGGAACTCACTTTTCTCGTGAAGGGCTCGTCAAAAGACCCTTATGAGGTAATTTTCATTAAGGATGGCGACAGCCTTACCGCGATTTGCAACTGTCCGGCCGGCACCTACGGCAATTTCTGCAAGCACCGCATTTCAATTCTGGAAGGTAAGCCGAAGGCAATTACCAGTGACAATGCCGATCAGGCAGCGACAGTGGTTACCTGGCTAGCCGGAACAGACGTCGAGGAAGCGCTCGCCGAAATGCGAGCTGCAGAGAAACTGGACGACCCGGAGAAAAAGGAACTCAACGCAGCGAAGCGCAAGCTGGCACGCGCCATGAATACCTAGGTGAGCGGCATTCGTGAAAGACTGTAATCAATGTGGCAAGTGCTGCACGCTGTACGGCGGTGGCGGCCTGTCCGTCACGCCTGACGAAATTGATTGGTGGGAAACCAATCGGCCCGATATCGCTGAGTACGTTGAGGGCGGCGAGATCTGGTTTAGCCCGACCACGGGTAAACAGATGCTGCGCTGTCCATGGCTACGCAAGCTACCCAATCAAGACAAATACGCCTGCCGCATATATTTCGACCGACCGGACGAGTGTAAACACTACCCGACTACCATCAGCGAGATGATTCGCGACGGTTGCGAGATGCTGGAACCACGTGACCTCAGGAAGCCTGCTGAAGCACAGAAGGCCCTCGATGTTCTGATGTCCGACAGCCGCCCTCCTTTGCACAGTTAGGCAGATGTGAGCGGACTGAATCGCAGAGACTTCCTGTTTGGCTGTGGCGGTGCGGCAGCATCTGTTCTTGTTGGTTGTGATCGTGCGATTCAGCCAAGGGCTGCTGTCGACGAATTTATCCGCGATGAAATGCTGCGTAATCATATCCCCGGACTGGCCGTTAGTGTCGTTAAAGGTGGCTTACTGACGTGGTCGAAAGCCTACGGTTGGGCGGACATTCAACGCCAAGTCGCAATGACTACGGACACCTTGCAGAACATTGGCTCGGTCTCAAAGCCGATCGTCACGACTGTGATCATGCAGTGTGTGGAGCGCGGCGAACTCTCCCTCGACGATGACATCAACGACTATCTTCCATTCCCGATTCGCAATCCTGGCCATCCCGAAGTGGCTATTACTGTCACGCAATTGCTGTCGCATTATTCGTCAATTGCCGATGGCTCCAGCTACGGACGCGGCTATCAATGCGGTGAATCGAATGTCTCGCTGCAGAATTGGATCGAAGGATATTTCCTGCCCGGTGGTGTGTACTACGATGCCGCGGAGAATTTTCATGCGTGGGCTCCTGGCGAAGAATACGAGTACAACAACGTTGCGTTCGCGGTGCTCGCCTATCTGCTCCAGGTCATTACAGGCAGACCATTTGACGACTACTGTCGTGAGGAATTATTCGCGCCATTGGGAATGACGAATACGTCCTGGTTTTTGGCTAACATCGATAAGAGTCGTCACGCGATCCCCTATGCCTATGTTTCTAATGGAAAAATTGACAGTCCCAACTGGGGTGGCATTGAGCTGGGCTTATTAAACGGCGAGCAGCCGCCGACAGATTTCGAAGGTCCGTACGCGGACTGCATCTATGATCATCCGAATTTCGCGGACGGTTTTCTTCGTACAAGTGTGGCCGAACTAACGAATTTCCAGTTGATGTTGATTGCTAAAGGTACTCTCAACGGCAATCGTGTTCTGGAAGAGAAGACGGTCGGGCAGATGTTCAGCGGACACGGCATAACCTGGCATCAAACAGAGCTACCGGGCGGCCCCAAAGTCTGGGGCCACGGTGGTGGCGATCCCGGCATCAGCACGCTCTTTGATTTTCGACCTGACACAGGGGACGGCGTGATCATTTTGGCGAATACGCACGGAGCGTCGCTTGATGCAACCAGTGCGTACCTTTTCTCCGCTCTCGAAGAACTGTTCGACGGCTAGATCAGTCTTAGAACCGCGACCACCAGCACCCAGATCAACATCACCAATGTCGGCAGGGCGGTCAACATGAAGCCTGCAGACCGGCCTTTCGGATCCTTGACATAGGCCATGCGGTAAATTGCACGCCCGATCAGATATACGACGCCCATGCCAGCCGCCCACAGTGGATTGACGAGTTCACCGAATAACCACAGCGCTGGAAGAAACATAACGATCTGTTCCAAGGTGTTTTGCTGCACACGGAACATGCGCTCGAATTCCGGGGCGCCAGTGATAGCAGGTGCTTTGCACTGGTGCTTTCCACGCATCATGCCCACTTCTATTCCAAACCAGAAAAACTGCATCAAAGCCAGAACCGTGACAATGGTGACTGCTTCCATAATCCTTCCCCAAATTTTGTTATCGTTGGCGCAGATGCTACCACCAAATAGTTGGACCAATGAATATCATCAGCAGTGACAAATTTTGCGACGGCAATTATCCCTACAAGAAAGATTTGAAAGATAAGGCCTATGAGAAGCAGAAGGCCGAGTTGCAGGTCGAATTGTTGAAAGCACAACGATGGGCGAAAGATTCAGGCCAAAGGATCGTGGCCTTGTTCGAGGGTCGAGATGCGGCTGGTAAGGGCGGCACGATCAAACGATTTATGGAACACCTCAATCCGCGTGGAGCACGCGTTGTCGCGCTCGAGAAACCATCCGAGCGAGAAAAGCACCAGTGGTATTTTCAACGCTACGTTAAGCATTTGCCAACGGCCGGAGAAATGGTGTTTTTTGACCGCTCCTGGTACAACCGCGCCGGAGTGGAGCGGGTCATGGGATTTTGCAACGAAGAACAGGTTGCGGAGTTCATGCGCCAGTGTCCTGAGTTTGAACGCATGCTGGTCAATTCGGGAACCATATTAATCAAGTATTGGTTCTCAGTCCGTCAAGAGGAACAGGCGAAACGCTTCAAGTCCAGAGAGACGGATCCACTCAAGCAATGGAAACTCAGTCCGATCGATATTGCGTCACGCTCAAAGTGGGACGAGTACACAACAGCAAGAGAGGCGATGCTCAAGCATACGAATACCGTCACTAACCCCTGGACCTTGATCAAATCGGACGACAAGCAACGAGCCCGCATTAATTGCATGCGATATTTTCTCAACGAGCTCGACTATCCCGACAAAGACGTCGAGATTGTAGGGAAACCCGATCCGAAAATCGTTGGTCGGCCGCCGCAGATCGATATTCGTGATTGCGATTAGAAACAATCTGCTATTGATCTGCCTCGCGCTCGCGCTGCTGCCAGTAGCTATCAGCCATGCGCAAGAGACTGAGCAAAAGACAGAATTTGTACGTATCGCCGAGGATGAGCAAGAACGGCCACTCGCATTACAGCTCGCAATAGCGAGTTACGTTCCGCGTGCTGGTGACCGCGGTGTTCAGGTCGACCTCGTCAGTGCGATCCATATCGGCGATAAGGAATACTACGACGACCTGAACAGCCGCTTTAAGGCCTACGACGCGATGTTGTACGAACTGATTGCGCCGAAAGATACCGACATTAGCGATCGAGACCCCGAGAATCGGAGTGTTATCTCAAGCACCCAGGTCGCGATGAAAAACCTGCTGGCGCTGAGTTTTCAGCTTGATGAGATTAACTACGGCGTCAGCAATTTCGTGCATGCAGACTTGTCGCCGACGGAGCTCTCGGACAGCATGGACGAACGCGGCGAGTCTTTGTACATCTACTTCTGGCGACTTTTCTATGCGTCTTTCGATCAATACGCGAAGGACCCGATAGGTCTGCAAAACATGAGTTTGTTTTCTGCGATGCTGTCTGCGGACTCGGACAACGCCTTCAAGACAATGTTGGCCTACGAAATGACCGACCTCGAAAAGACCAGCGAAATTCTGGGCGACGATTCACAGTCGTCGGTCATCGGCGCACGTAATCAACGCGCCATAGACGTCCTCAAGAATCGCTTGGAGTCCGGCGACCGGCGCATAGGCATTTTTTACGGCGTGGCGCATATGCCCGACATGGAAGAACGCCTTCTAGAGCAACTCGATCTGGTCTACCTGGACACTACGTGGGTGGACGCGTGGCGCCTAGACACTCGCGTCGACCGGTAGGATTCCCTCTTCCTCAAGATCTTTCATCGTTGCTTCAATCGCTTTACGCAGCCGCGGCACAACGAAATCAACATCATCCTTGGTCATCGTTAACGGCGGTGACATGATATTGAGATCAGCAGCTGGCCGTACGATGACGCCCAACTCCTCGCAGTGATTCGAAATGCGCTTGCCGATATCCACACTCGGCGGAAAGAATTTTTTCGATTTCTTATCCATGACATTAACGACACACATCATGAACAGGTGACCGCGAATATCGCCAACGATTGGCAGATCGAGCAACGTGCGCAACTGCTCTTCAAAGTACACGCCCACTTCTTTAACGTTCTCGAAGATCTTTTCGCGTTCCATGATCTCGATATTCTTCAACGCGGCCGCGCAACTAACCGGATGGCCCGAATAGGTATATCCGCCCGTGAACCATCGATCCTTGTCGTTCTTTAACACTTCGTAAATGCGATCCGAGAATATGGCGGCGCCCAGCGGTAAATAGCCCGAGGTAAGGCCTTTCGCGCAGCAAATGATATCCGGCTGTACATCAAACATTTCTTTGGAAACAAACCAGTGACCGAGGCGCCCGAAGCCCGTTACCACTTCGTCGGCGACGTAAATAATGTCGTACTTCTGACATAGCTCCCAGGTACGCCGGTTATAGCCCTCCGGTGGCACGATAACGCCACCAGAGCCCAGAATCGGCTCCGCGTAGAACATCGATATGTTGTCCGCGCCAATCTCATTGATCAGGGCTTCCATTTCATCGACCAGAAAATCACAAAATTGAGCTTCGTCCATGCCCTCGGGTGCACGATAGAAATTCGGGCTGGTGAGGTGGTGCATGATGTCTTCGATGTAATCGAATTCCGGCGTGCGGTCGCCCGCTTTACCCGACAATGACGCTGCCAGGTAGGTCGTGCCGTGATATGCGTCGTGCCTGCACAGGATGTGTTTCTTGCTCTTTTTGCCGCGCGCCGCCTGATACATCTGGATTAGACGATAAGCGCCGTCATTGGCTGTAGAACCGCCACAGGTGAAGAAAACGTGGTTCAGGTCGCCTGGGGCAATCTCGGCCAGTTTTGCAGCTAGTTTGGCGGCCGGCTCGTTCGACATATCGGTGAAGGGATTGGCGTAGGCAAGCTTTACAACCTGCTCGGCGATGGCATCGGCCATTTCCTGTCGTCCCAGCCCGATATTGGTACACCACATGCCACCGACGGCGTCGAAGTACTCCTTACCGTCGATATCTTCGAGATAGGCACCAGTGCCCTTGCCGATGATCAGTGAGCCGACTTCGTCATAGTTAACGAAATTATGGAATGGGTGTACGACGTGCCGCCGATCCTTTTCCCACACTTCTTTGCTGCTTGCGATTCGTTTGCTCATACGCTCATGCTATCTGGCTGGCCACATTTAGTCACGACGATACCGGCTCAAGAACGACCACACCAGATCCATCCCAGCATGTGGGCTATCTTCTGGCTCTGGTCCGCAAATCGTCTTTTCCGGCATTGACCCAAGCTGTTGCGGGGACACGCAGGTAGCAGGAGCACCTGTAGGTCCTTGCTTCGGCCACATGTGCGAACCCGCAGGATCGACACAACTAACAACTTCCTGAGCGGCGATTCGACAGTCTGAGTAAGCCGTACACTCAACGCCCGCGGCGGTTGCGAGATCGCTAGGCCAGGCGATTGGGCCAGACGCGCATTGCATCGCTTGTGCATGAATGCTGGCTGACTCTTTCAACGTGGTATACAAAAACCCATCATCCTTGCCGGCGGTGCCATCCAGACGAATCGTTTCATCCAATGCGCCCATCAGAAACATGATCGGAAGGTCGGATTCCGGACCACAGGCATGACCAGGCGGCTGCAGAGCAATAATCGGTGCCGCCGCAGCCAATCTTTCGGATAAGTCACAGGCGATGCGAATTGTCATGATGCCGCCGCTGCTTACGCCCAGAACATAGTAGCGACTGCTGTCCGTCGCGTAGCCAGCCTGGACCTCGTCCAGCACCCTGTCGATAAAGGCGACGTCGTCAGTACACGGCTCCCATTGACACATATGACAGTTCCCACAACCCGGTGGACACGCATATTTCGCAGACTCCGCCGTGCAATGCGGTCCAGCAGTCCGATCGGGATTGTCTTTGCTGTAGGAATTCCAGGTGGTCGCGCGGTAAGCCGCTGGTGAATCCTCCGCCACCATAAAATGTGTCGCCTGCGGATACACCACGATATAGCCAGCCTTGTCCGCATGTGTGTTCAGGTCGTGTGCGTACTCAAAGCCCGTTGCGGTGCTGGTATAGCCATGCAGGCCAAGGACAACGGGCAAAGCACCTTGCGCATCCGGTGGGACGTGTACGAAATACTCTCGCTCGACGCCTTCATGCTCGAACGCATGCCTTTGCATCGGATCGTAGGGATCCGAACAGGCGCTCAGTGGAACCAGCAGTACAAGGAGTGTTGCAAAAAAAGCCGGTGAGCCAGATACTAATTTTAAGTTATTCATCAAAAGAGACTACCCATGAGTTGGACCGTTTACTTGTCCGGAGAAATTCACACCGACTGGCGCGATCAAATTATTGCTGGCGCTAAAGCACACAATCTGGACATCGAGTTTACCTCCGCTGTCACCAATCATGAAGCTAGCGATGCTGCGGGCGATGTGCTCGGCGCGGAAAGCGAGAGTTTCTGGCGCGACCACAAGTCCGCCAAGGTAAACAGCATTCGCATCCGAACATTGATTGAGAATTGCGATATTGCCGTCGTCCGCTTCGGTGACAAATACAAACAATGGAATGCCGCATTCGATGCCGGCCAATGCGCAGCCTTGGGCAAGCCCTACATCACGCTGCATGCAGATGACATCGTGCACGCGCTCAAAGAAGTCGATGCTGCCGCCATGGCCTGGGCGCAGTCGCCGCAACAGATCGTTGAAATACTGAACTACGTCATTAGTGCTAAATAGATCCGAATACTGCGACCGGCCTTAGTCGCTCGCGGCGGGTATTTAAGCAATGATCAGGTGCCGGGGACCCGACACCTGATCATAATTTTCGTGAGATCGCGGCTAAAGCCGCTCCCACTTTAGCGTTTCATGGCCTCGAAGAATTTCGCGTTGGTCTTGGTGTCCTGCATCTTGCTCAGCAGGAATTCGACCGCCGCAAGCTCGTCCATCGGATGCAGAACCTTGCGGAGTACCCACATTTTCTGCAGTTCTTCAGGATCCGTTAGCAACTCTTCTTTGCGTGTACCAGAACGATTGATATTAATCGCGGGGAAGGTGCGCTTCTCAGCAATGCGGCGATCCAGATGGATCTCCATGTTGCCCGTGCCTTTGAACTCTTCGTAGATAACTTCGTCCATCTTCGATCCGGTGTCGACCAGCGCCGTTGCCAGGATCGTCAGGCTACCGCCCTCCTCGATATTTCGCGCTGCACCAAAGAATCGTTTCGGACGATGCAGTGCATTCGCATCCACACCACCGGTCAGAACTTTGCCCGATGAAGGCACGACGGTGTTGTAGGCGCGTGCGAGACGAGTGATTGAGTCCAGCAAGATAACCACGTCGCGCTTGTGCTCAACGAGGCGCTTGGCTTTCTCAATAACCATCTCAGCCACTTGCACGTGACGGCTAGCGGGCTCATCAAAAGTTGATGAAACAACCTCACCGCGCACCGTACGCTCCATTTCTGTCACTTCCTCTGGTCGCTCATCGATGAGCAACACCATCAGATCGACGTCTGGATTATTCGCGCAGATAGCTGAAGCGATATTCTGCAGCAGCATCGTCTTACCCGCTTTCGGCGGCGACACAATCAGACCACGTTGGCCTTTACCAATCGGTGCCACCATGTCGATGATGCGTGCTGTCAGGTCTTCGGTACTACCGTTGCCCTGCTCCAGTACCAGACGCTCGGTCGGGAACAACGGCGTAAGGTTTTCAAATAAGACCTTGTTACGCGCGTTCTCAGGTGAGTCATGGTTGATTTGTCCGACTTTCAGCAACGCAAAGTAGCGCTCGCCTTCTTTGGGCGGACGAATCAGGCCAGCAACTGTGTCACCGGTGCGCAAACTGAAGCGTCGTATCTGGCTAGGACTGACGTAAATGTCGTCAGGACCGGCAAGATAAGAGCCGTCCGAGGAGCGCAGGAAGCCAAAGCCGTCCTGCAAAATCTCGAGTACGCCGTCGCCGTATATGTCTTCATCATTCTTCGCATGCGCGTTGAGAATTGCGAAGATCATTTCCTGTT
>CAYWYT010000019.1:0-17850 GCA_964462665.1 uncultured Woeseiaceae bacterium
TGAGCGCGAACGAGTGACGCGCGTCCTTACCGGCACCATCGAGGGCCAGGAATTGCGATTCCCGCTATTCAAGGATCGACTGACAATTGGCCGTACAAGCCAAAATGACATCCAGCTAAAGTCCGAGCATATAAGTCGCAGACATGCGGTCGTTGTTATTGAAGGTGAGGTCACGCGCGTTATCGACTGGGGAAGTAAGAACGGCATTTTCGTCAACTCCAAGCGCGTGAAGGAGCACTTCCTCAAGAACAATGACATCCTCAGCGTAGGCGCTGCGGAGTTTCGTTACGAAGAACGCGCGAAACGCGAGAACTAAACAACAATGGCGTCCAAGCCGAATATTGTGAGCGCACGCACGGACCTGCGCCGATTATTTTAATAGACTGCCGCCTGATATGCAGGGAGTGCAAGTCAAATGATCCTCAGTAACGCCTCGAAGTCCGCGCCGATCCTCAGCGAGACACAACAAATCACTCGCGAAACAGGAACGCTGCTGTCCAGAAAGATCTGGATCCCAAAGCTTCTGTACGCGGTACTACCCTATTTCTACATTTGTTCGGGCATTGCGGCGTTGGTTGCGACGTTATACATCGGCCACTGGTTCTGGATCCTTCCGCACTACCTTTTCTTTGCTGCCGCCTGCCTGCACATGGGCGTCATGATTTACCGTCGCAGATACCGTAATAAAGACAGCAGCGACCAGGCTGCGCTTGATCTTTAGCTTGCTGTAGGCAACGATACGCCAGGTCTTACTTCCGGCATCCAGTACGTGGCGAAAAAAGAAAAATCATTGCGGCATATCGCGCTCCGCGAGTTATGTCTGTTCCTCTGCCTGCTCTTCGCTGGGCTGGTTCTCCTCCCCATCGGCGTCTATCTGGTTGGTGATCAGGTCTTCGGATCGTACGGCGGGCATGGTTTTAGCGGTTTTTTTGGCGCCATCAGCAGCAAAATTCGCGATGGAGACTGGGTCGCCTGGTTCCTGGCTCTCTCGCCGTATCTCGGCTGGCAGACTATTCGTCTTACAGCGCTGTTTTGGCGGATCATCGGACGTAACCAAAATGATGGCAGCGCGAAGGCCGCATAATCCCTGATAAAGTGTGACGTAGATCACATTATTTTCTATACAAACAACACATTACAGCGCATTGTGTAGGGATTAAGTTAACATTGAGACATCCTCGTAGATGCCAGGTTCTATAGTAGGCACCCTATTCACTGCTCATCAGATGTACGGACACCACAACAATGAAGCGTTTCTTTAACTGGCTGGCTGATAAACTTTCGCCTCAGAAAGCTTCTCCGAAACCCGACCTGAAACAGACGGGCCAGTACACGATTCCGAAGAAGGCTCCCGTCAAGCAAGCCGTTCCCCGCTCGCAGCCCGAATACGTCGAATTTGACTCAAGTGTGGACGGGCAAATTACTGACGCCGGCCCTGGCAAGAACGTATTGAAACTTAACAGACAAATTCGCGAAGACAGCGGCACGCACGAGACCTTGTCGTTTCTCGACGAATCCACCGGCAACAGCACTGATGATGACGGTATTGATCCCTACAATACTGGCCGATTCGATCGCTCCAGAACCTGGGACAAACGATTTAGCAAAGACTAGGCTCGAATTATGGGCCTGCACATAGCATTTGAACTTGATGACGACGATCTGGAACATTTTCGTCTGATCATGCTTCAGGCAAGAAACGCAGCAAGCCGAAAATCACCCGAAGAAATCGTTGCAACAGCAAATCAGCTAATGCAACAGATTGGTGCGCAGCGCGCGTCCGGGTTTATCGCAGAGCGCATGCAGAAGTTGCGACAGTTAATGCGGATGATGTCGGACATCGATTGGCGCATACCCCATGAAGAAAGCAGCCGAATTCTGAACGCATTGGCCTACTTCGCCGAACCAGATGACCTGATACCGGATGAAATCCCCGGCCTGGGCTATCTCGACGATGCAATTATGATCGAGCTGGTGGTGCGGGAACTGCAGCATGAAATCGAAGCCTACGAGGAATTTTGTGAATTTCGCGCGCAAAAGCCCACCCCGGCGAGTGCTGAACTCGAGACGACTCGCACCGAGCTACAAGCGAGAATGCGGCAACGCCGGCAGCGCGATTTACAGCGCGACTCGCAAACTGACGCGCGATTGCTGGATTAATCCGGTCAGGGTGCGTAGTAATAGGCGGTCGCAGCCAATCCCGCCCACATTGCTACCTGCAGCAATCGGCCTGTTTTATGATTAATAAGCAATGCATAGAAACTCACAGCCGATATGGCGGTCATACCGAGGAAGATGAACAAACTTTCCATTAACGGTTTAAATTCCTGCCTGACGCGCGGGTATTCATCACCGAGAATCAAGTAAACGAGCAGAACAGCGCCAAGACTTACTGCAATTGATAGGCAGGATCCTGCCACGAGGCCAGTGATCACAGTAAGTGGACGCATACAATATATTCCAAAGTGGACTATTTTTTACCGAAAACTACGATCTTTTTGCAAAGTACGCCCTTGATCAAAACGGGCGGGCCAACTAGCCTAGCTCACTAGCTCGGATTGCAAAACAACCCTACCCATTCATGGAGATGGAATTGAACGAAATAAAGACCCGTTATTTGAGAACAACCACCGGCTTGTTACTGACGATGCTGACTCTTGGAGCATTTGCCAGCACTGAAGCACTAACGACCGATGAGGTTCTCGCACCAGAGTCCCGCCACGAAAACATTGGCCAACTGGTTACAACGTTCGTCCAAAAATCTCACTACAACCATATTGCAGTAGACGATGACTTGTCTTCGAGAGTCATGGACACCTACATCGACGAACTCGACCGAAATCGAGTGTACCTGTTGGCGAGCGACCTTGAATTTTTCGAGAAGTATCGTTTTGAACTTGACGATATCGTTCGCAACGAGCCCTTAGATCCGGTGTTTGATCTGTTCTCAATTTATCGAACACGCGTTAGAGAGCGTTTCGAATATGCACTTGTGCTGCTGGAGACCGAACCAGACCTGAGCGTCGACGAAGAATATCAATTTGACCGCAAAGACGTTGCATGGGCGACAACAAATGAAGAGCTCGATGAAATTTGGCGTAAACGCGTAAAGAACGACGTGCTCAATCTGGCACTGACCGACAAGCCATGGGAAGAATCACAGGAAGTACTAAGAAAGCGCTATACCCGTTACCTGAAGCGCATGCAGCAGATTAACACTGACGATGTTTTCGAAACCTTCATGAATGCCTTCGCGCATACGCTTGATCCGCACTCCAGTTACCTGTCTCCGCGCAACTCTGAGGAATATCGTATCCAGATGAGTTTGTCGTACTTCGGCATTGGCGCGTCACTGCAGACTGAAGAGGACTACGTCCAGATCGTAAACATTATCCCTGGCGGGCCGGCTTCAATCGACGGCTCGCTCGGCCCTAAAGATCGAATCGCCGGCGTTGCTCAGGGCACGGATGGCGTAATGACTGACGTTATTGGATGGCGGCTTGACGATGTGGTGGACCTTATTCGCGGTGAAGTAGATACCGTCGTTCGACTACAAGTAATTCCTGCGGGCGCCCTCCCCGGCATCAGCGACAAGGAAATCAGTTTGACTCGTGGTCAGGTCAAGCTCGAAGAACAGGCCGCCAAGAGCGAGATCGTTACTGTGCCGCGCGACGGCCGCGACTGGTCGATCGGTGTAATTGAAGTACCAAGCTTTTATCGCGATTACCGCGCATTGAGCAACGGCGACAAAAACTACACAAGCACGACCAAGGACGTTAAGCGCCTGATAGCAGAACTCGAAACTCAGGGTATCGATGGACTGGTAATTGACCTGAGAAATAACGGCGGTGGCCATCTAACGGAAGCTACGGCGTTATCAGGGCTTTTCATCGACAATGGCCCGGTTGTGCAGCTCAAGAATTCAAATGGTCGTATCAGCCGCCTTGACGACCCTGACCCGGTTGCGAGAGTCGCCTACAACGGTCCGCTCGCTGTCCTGATCAATCGCTTCAGCGCCTCAGCTTCGGAGATTTTCGCTGCTGCGATCCAGGACTATAAGCGTGGCGTGATTATCGGCCAGACAACATTCGGCAAAGGCACCGTTCAGAATTTGTATTCTCTGGACCAGTACTTACAGCCCGAGGGCGACAAAGGCTATGGACAGCTGACGCTGACCATCGGCAAGTATTATCGCGTTACCGGAGAAAGCACTCAACATCGCGGCGTTGACCCCGACATTATTTTACCGTCGCATATTGACGCAGAAGAAATCGGCGAAAGTATCCGCAAGAGCGCCCTGCCCTGGGATACGATTCAGACGACTCGCTTCCGCGCCGGGGAGCCAATGGACGACACTATTGAGACGCTGACCGTCAGCCATTCCGAACGCGCCAAAGAAGATCCCAACGTTCAGTATATGATGCAATTTATTGAGGATGACCGTGAAAATCGCGGTCGCACGACGGTCTCTCTCAATCTCGACTCAAGACGCGAAGAACGTGCTTCGAACATGGATCGCGCGCTGCAGCTTGAAAATGGTCGCCGGGCAGCAATCGGCCTCGAAGCAATAGAAACTCTTGAAGATATTGAAGAGGACGAGCGACCGGACATTCAACTTGACCAAGCCGCTGGAATTGTTACAGACTTAGCAGAGATGCGAGAAATCGGGGACGCACCAGCACAAGCAGCACAGGTAAGCCCCTGATTTGTATAGACTTGCGAATCAGCATGTTGGTGTTATACTTCACTACAACACCTAGCGAAAATTGCGGGAGAGTTCGTGGCAAAACAACTGGACAGATCGGAACGTTTCCTGGCAGGCGCTGCAGCGGCCCTGCTATTCGGCTTGTCCTGCTCCACAGCGTTTGCTTCCAACGGATTCAAGTCTGATTGCGACGAAGTTAATGACGCCCTCCCCGCAGTTGAAATTCCAACTCCCTCACTGACGATTAGAGTCGTTGATCACGGGCTAACCGATTCCGCGGCTGATATGAAAGATCCGGCGAGCGATCCGGCAGCTGAAAAAGTCACCTCACCGGCTCTGGCAGAAGTTGCCGAAGTAAATTTGAGTGACCACGGAGAGTCTAGCTCTGCAGAAACAGACGATGCAGTCCCCGCTAATACTCTTCCGGAAACAGCACTGAAATTGCCCGGTGTTGCCGAGAAAGACCAACCCCGCTTTCGTCGCCAGATGTATCGCACCGATATCTAGGGTTATTTTCGCAGACTTGTTGTCGCGACCTAGCGACTCACCACGTTAGATACATTCCAGTAATTTTCGCCAAGCAAGTTGAGTTCCGACTCCTTGACGGCCCCGTCACTCCCGATTTCATAGATTACCGAGACAGATGCTGCTGTAGGAACCGCATCGTCCTGGTCGCGAAACCTGGCGCTGTCAGCGATCAGTTTCGCTCGAGTCTGCAAATCGCCTGCAAAGTCAGCTGACTTAGGCAGCGCATCCAGCCGCTCGGCTATTTGCGCAAGTATCTCTTCACAAGATTGCTTATCACCATAATTGATCGCACCGGCGCTTTTTTCGCCGGATTCCTTCGCCAGGTTCGCTATTTCATTCGCGCGCAGTGCAAGAAACTGCTGCTGGGCAAATGCAAGGATCATGCAGTTGATTGATCGCTTGGTCGCAACATTCAGACCTTGTGTATCAGGTGGATCCCGGTCCTGAATCTCGGCAAGCTCGCCGAATAATGTCCTTTCGTTGCGCTGTGCCACATCAATATTTTCAGCGATTCTGTCGAGACTGGCCGTTAGTGAGCGACCACGAAATAGCTTCATGAAGCCACTCATGGTCGCCAGCCGATGCCTCTCTGCCTGTAGGCGATCTTCCAGCATCTGTGCCTGCACCCGTTGTTCACCAATCTGATGTTCAACCGCAACCGCTTCTTCGCTGCGGCGTTCGTTCCAGTCGTCCACTAACTGACTGTGCAGTCGCTGCTCTCGTTGCCGCTTAAGTTGTTCTGCAAATTTGGCGACTTTTGCCTGGCACTTCAGATTCAGACCCTGCAATTGAAAATAGGTAACGATGTTGTAAACCCATGCCGGGTCCAGCAGCAGGTTCTCCAGTTGTTCCAGCTTTTGCTGTACACGTGCAGTAGCGCCTTCATGCTCCTTTACACGTTCTTGCAGTTGAAACTTCTCGTTTCGAAGTTCTGCGAATTCCTTTTTGAGTTCGGCACGGTTCCAATAGAGATTGAGGAGCTTTTCGCTCTCCATCTCATTTTCTTCCGGTTTCTCGGTTGAGCTCCCAAAAATTGCGGTCAAACTGGTCAACGGCCTTCCTTCTTTACATAATAATTCGATGCGAACTACGGCATCAATTCAATGTATATGGCGCTGATAGTCGCAATTCAGGGGCTTTGAATCGCTGACAGAATCGACAGTTTTGCTATCTATCGCTCGAGGATCAGGTGACCCTGGTCGCTCAGGTACTCTAACCACTTGTTGAGCATGATATTGCGCTTCCAACGAGCGCTTAATTCCCGTTCATGAATCGAGATCAGATGCCGCAAGTGATCGTGTCTGGGCTGCGCAGCCACACTCATTGCTTCTGTCAGCTGCCCGTCCAGGTAGACGCGAACGACCATGTCAGGTCGGGCAAGATCACCCTCCTCAGTATCAAAAAGGTACGTCAGGGACAACGTTACCGTGTAACGACAACGCTCCAGAATCTCCACATGAAGATCACATTGACCTGCGACTCGGGAGCGAAAGCACCCATCCAGCCGTTCAATTTCAGGAATCAGTTGCCGCAGTCGCAAATAATTACTCTCATACAAGGACATCAGGCCGACGAAGCTATTCGGCCTGACGATTGTCTGCGGTACGAGTTGGGAATCAAACAACATGCCGTCAATATAGCACGCTGATTTGTTGAAAATCAGGGTCGTACTCGACGTTCAACACCGGTACTATCGAGGATTCTGCTCGCGATTTCTTCAATCGAAAATTCTGTCGTGTCAACATTTGGAATTCCGTAGCGCTTGAAGATTTTGTCAGTCTCGCGAAGCTCATAGCGAACTTGTTGTGCGGAAGAATAATTTCCCAGCGGGCGCCTTTCTTTACGAATTTGCCGCAGTCGGTCTGGAGCGATAGTAAGGCCAAATAGCTTGTGCTTTTGCTCCACCAGAAAGTCCGGCAAACCGCCCGCCTCCAACTCCTCCTCTGTCAAAGGATAGTTAGCCGCGTAGACACCGTACTGCAGCGCAAGATACAAACAAGTCGGAGTCTTACCCGATCGTGATACACCGATCAAAATGACGTCGGCAACGTCGTAATTTCGGCTGACCCCACCGTCGTCGTTCGACAAGGCGAAATTGGTCGCTTCGATACGCCTCATATAGGCTTTAATATCGCTCATGCCGTGGGCACGACCTGGCTCGTGTGAAGGTTTCGCCTGTAACTCGATCTCCAATGGCTCCAGAAACTCATCAAATATATCGAGGTGTAAGCCGTTAGCCTTTCGCACAATGGCTCTGAATTCGTCTTGCACGAGGGTCGAGAAAATTATCGGCCTGTTGGTCTCGCTGGCCGCCGCTTCGTTGATCTTCTGAACCGCCTCCGTCGCCTTGTCTTCAGTATCTATAAATGGCAAAGTCACTTTCCTAAATTGTTGGCTATCAAATTGCGTAAGCAAGCTGTGTCCCAACGTTTCAGCGGTTACTCCGGTTTGATCCGAAAGAAAATAGACAGTGCGTTCATTCATACGTTTTGTTCCTGGGTGCGAGAAGTAGCGGACATAATCTCTATGCCAGCACATTATCGATTGTCCATGTCCAGAGAGCGAACACAAGGGAGCCAGGTTTGAAACCATATGTCATCGAGCTCAAGGAGCTTGGCATGCAGGACGTCGAGGTAGTCGGCGGTAAAAATGCGTCACTCGGAGAAATGATCGGCAACTTGAGCAGCCTCGGCGTTAGCGTTCCTGGTGGCTTCGCAACGACAGCTGCTGCGTACCGGGATTTCCTTAAGGCGAATAGCCTGGACAGCCAGATTGCCGAACAGCTCGATAATCTCGATGTCGACGACATCCCCGCACTGAGCAGTGCTGGCAAGTCTATTCGTGACGCTATTATGGACAGCCCCCTTCCCGCAGAGCTCATGCAGCAAATCGAGTCTGCCTGGGACGAAATGTCAGGCGGCCGCGATATTGCTGTTGCAGTGCGCTCTTCTGCTACTGCCGAAGACTTGCCGGATGCCTCTTTTGCCGGCCAGCAAGAGACCTTTTTGAACGTGCGTGGAATAGACAATCTGGTTGCCGCTCTACATCAGGTATATGCGTCTTTATTCAATGATCGCGCCATCGCCTATCGGGTACATCAGGGCTTCGATCACAACCTGGTCGCGCTCTCTGTCGGCGTTCAAACCATGGTGCGCAGCGACGTAGGATCCGCGGGCGTGATATTCACCCTGGACACGGAATCCGGCTTTCGCGACGCAGTATTCGTTACCAGCTCCTACGGGCTCGGAGAGACGGTCGTACAAGGCGCCGTCAATCCGGACGAGTTTTACGTGTACAAGCCGGCTCTGGCAGCAGGCAAACATCCGATATTGCGCAAGAATCTCGGCAGCAAAGCGCTGCAGATGGTGTACAGCGATGATCCAACGCCGGGCAAGACCGTCGACACCGTCGATGTGGCAGAAGAGGACAGCCAAAAATTCTCCTTGTCCGACTCCGATATCATCGAGCTCGCCAAAATGGCGGTAACGATCGAGAAGCATTACCAACGTCCGATGGATATCGAATGGGGTAAAGACGGCACGGACGGCAAGCTCTATATCCTGCAAGCGCGTCCCGAGACGGTGCAAAGCCGCAGCGGCCGGGTTATTCAACGCTTTACTCTCAAGGATCGATCCAACGTCGTTATTACCGGACGCAGTATTGGTCAGAAAATCGGCGCAGGCACCGCCAAGATCATTCGCGACGTGAGTGAAATGGATCGCATCCAAAAAGGCGATGTGCTCGTTTCCGATATGACGGACCCTGACTGGGAGCCCGTGATGAAACGCGCGGCCGCGATCGTAACGAATCGTGGCGGCCGTACTTGTCATGCTGCGATCATTGCGCGCGAGCTCGGTATTCCGGCCGTGGTCGGATGCGGCAATGCAACCGAGATCATTAAGGATGGCACCGATGTCACGGTTAGTTGTGCCGAAGGTGACGAAGGATTCGTTTACGAAGGCATGCTCGACTACGAGCAAAAACAAATCGAGGTGGACTCGCTACCGGATATTCCGGTGAAAGTGATGATGAATGTCGGCAATCCGGACAGAGCATTCGACTTCGCCAGCATTCCGAACCACGGCGTCGGCCTTGCAAGACTGGAGTTCATCATCAATCGCATGATCGGTGTGCACCCGCAAGCGCTTCTTGATTACGCCAACCTCGACGACTCAACAAAACAAGCGGTCGACGAGCAAATGGCAGGTTATGCCGATCCGGTTGAGTTTTTTGTGGAAAAACTTGCCGAGGGTGTCAGCACTATTGCGGCAGCCTTCGCACCGAAACCCGTCATCGTTCGACTGTCTGATTTCAAATCCAATGAGTACGCGAACCTGGTCGGTGGCGATCGCTATGAGCCAGATGAAGAGAATCCAATGCTGGGGTTTCGTGGCGCCGCACGCTATGTCGCCGAGAGTTTTCGCCCGTGCTTCGAACTGGAGTGCCGCGCGATCAGGAAAGTTCGCAATGAGATGGGCTTGCGCAACGTACAGTTGATGATCCCATTCGTCCGTACCGTACAGCAGGCTAAAGATGTCATCGCGGCGCTCGCGGCGAATGGACTGGAGCGCGGCAAAGACGATCTGAAAATCATCATGATGTCGGAGCTTCCAAGCAACGCTCTGCTGGCCGACCAGTTTCTTGAGCACTTTGATGGCATGTCGATCGGATCAAATGACATGACCCAATTGACACTTGGCCTCGATCGCGACTCGGCTTTGGTCGCTGACGCATTCGATGAACGTGATGATGCGGTCAAGGCATTGCTGTCCATGACTATTAAAGCGTGCAAGAAACAGGGTAAGTACGTCGGTATATGCGGTCAGGGCCCATCCGATCATCCCGACCTGGCACGCTGGCTGTTAGACCAGGGCATAGAAAGCATGTCCCTGAATCCGGATACCGTCGTTGAAACCTGGATGTTCTTAGCGGGTG
This sequence comes from uncultured Woeseiaceae bacterium, assembly GCA_964462665.1. Classification (GTDB taxonomy): domain Bacteria; phylum Pseudomonadota; class Gammaproteobacteria; order Steroidobacterales; family Woeseiaceae; genus UBA1847. The sequence goes on from CAYWYT010000019.1 coordinate 10,169, forward strand.
AGTCTGTCCCCGACTAGAAGCGGTCGTAACGCGAGCGTTTTTGCCATTTAATTCTTGGTAACCAGAGCCCAAGAATAATGCCTACGATGAGTACCAGTGCGCCGGTCATAAACCAATAACGAGTCGCTTGACCGGTTAGCTCGCGATTAGTCTGCTCCAACGTCGAAACCTCAATCTCGGTCGTGGCCAACTGGTCTCGCAAATCCTTGTTTTGCTTGTCAATTGCGAGAACATTCGCAGCGGTGCGCTTAATTTCTGCTAATTCCTTCTCGAGACTGCTTTTTTCCCTCTCGAGAACCGCAACGCGGTTGTTTGCAGTGTTGTACTCGCCTCTTACGGCGTCCAACTGCTGTGTCACGGTGCTACTGGCGTCGGTCGCGTTGGTTAATTGGCCGGTCAATCTTTCCAATTGCTCACGGGCACTAGGCTCGTTCATCAGATAACGACTCAGCACCCAGCCTTCTGTTCCGGCAGTGGTGCGAACGCGTGCGTAGCCTGCCTCAGAATCCGTCTCCAGCACCTCGAGCGCTGTGCCACTGCGCAAGACTCTCTCGATAGCATTACTCGTGCTGGGCCCCGTACGCAGCATTACTTCAAACTGATCGCTTACCCAGGCTTCCTGAGCGCCCGCACTGAAACTGATCAATATGCCTAGTAACCCAATCGGCAAAATTCTGTTCATTGATACTAACCCTGTACAACAATGTGATATTTGCGGCCACTATAAGACATGACCGAGAAGCAATCCAGTTAAAGGTGAGATAAATCAGTCGTTTATCGGCGACAGCTTGTGGACATTCTTTTCCCAGTTTTCGCCATCAAACGGTGTGACTGTAACCGCTCCAATACTATCCAGATCCAGACAATTGACGTTTACGCTGACGCCCTCCGGATGCGAGCGCGGCACGTAGAACGACTTGATTCCACAATCACGACAAAAGTAATGCTGCGCGATACCGCTGTTAAACCGATAGTCTTCTAACGCGTCCTGTCCTTGCAACAATTTAAAATCTGCTTTCGCTACCAGTAAATGCAGGTAGCCGCTCATTCGGCAAATGCTGCAATTACACTCGTCCGCCGCAATCTCTGCATCGCTAACTATTTCAAATCTAACTCGACCGCAGTGGCATCCACCCTTCAGAACTGCCATTACAATCCCCTTTCCATTCGCTGCCAAACGACCATTAGATTATTGGCCGGCATGGCGTAAATACCCTCTCTGCGCAGACCAGCAGCGGTAGCCAATGCGTCCAGTTCTTCCAAGTGGCGAATACCCATCTCTTCATCCTGAGCACGCAAAGACCGATGAAAATTCGAGTTGCTTTCCGAGCTGAATTTACCGCCCTGACGAAACGGACCGTACAGACAAAAAGTACCGCTTGCACGCAAGACGGACGCAACAACATCGAACATCTTCTGTACCGCCTCTACGCTCATAATATGAGCGGTATTGGCTGAGAATACCGCATCATACTTCTCTTTCGGATACGTATCCCGCAGAACGTCCAGCGCAATCGGATCCAGTACTCGCGGCACCGCGGCATCCTGCATCCACTGCCGAATCGCTGCATGATTCTGTTGTCTGTCACTCGTCTGCCAGACAAGATCCTCGAGTTCTTGCACAACTGTTGTGGCGTGCTGCCCAGTGCCCGAGCCGATTTCCAACACTGTCTTTAGCGCAGCAAACTCAGTACGCAATACTTCAAGAATCGGCTGACAATTGCGCGCTGTATGTGGCGTCAACGTAGGGCGTGTCATCAATCAGTGCTGCTCGCCATAACATTCGCGTCCAGCAGATTGTCACGATACCAGACGAGCTCCGCGATTGAGTCACGAATGTCAGACATGGCACGGTGGCCCGATTCTTTGTTGAATCCTGCTGCCACCGTTGGCGCCCACTGCTGCGCCAGAATCTTTAGCGTACTCACATCGAGATTGCGGTAATGAAAATAGCGTTCCAGCTGCGGCATTTCTCGTGCCATGAATCGTCTGTCCTGACAAATGCTGTTGCCGCACATCGGGGACGCACCCGCCCTCACCCACTGGCTCAGGAACTCAATCGTCTCCCGTTCGGCCACGGCCGCCGTTACGTCGCTCTGCAGGACTCTCTGGGTCAGTCCGGAGCTGCCATGGTGGCGGGTATTCCATTCGTCCATCGCTGTCATCGTCGCCTGCGTATGAGCAATGGCGATCTCCGGCCCTTCTGCCAGCTCATTGAGATTCTTGTCGGTGACAATAGTCGCGATCTCGATGATCGCATCGTTATTGGTGTCGAGCCCGGTCATCTCCAGATCGATCCAGATTAGATTTCCGGCTTGAGAATTTTCGTTGTCTGCTTTGTTCATCCACGTAGTTTACATCGCCCGCGAGTGCAAGGCTGCATACATACCGGCATACTCGCCAAGAGATGAATCCGGACCAGTCAATTGCCACAGAGTGAGGCGACCGTAATAGCGACCTACAGCCGACGAATGCGGCTGCGGCTGATCGACGGCGTGCAGGTGAATTCGCGCATCAAAGGCAAAAGATTAAGGCCGGTTTGCGGCGACCGTGTGCTTGCCGAAGTCATCGAAAACGAAAAGGACTGGCTCATCACGGAGATCCTGCCCAGGGACAATCAGCTCAGTCGACCTAATTTACGCGGCAACGTAGAGATCCTCGCGGCTAATGTCGAATTGCTATTGGTGGTCGCTGCCGCCGCCCCGGAACCGGACTGGTTTATCGTTGATCGCTATTTGGCTGCCGCCGAAACGATGGGCACAGACGCGGCGGTTATTTTCAATAAGACCGACATAGCGACGGCCGACGCCAATTTCGCCGACTATGCCAAAGTTGGCTATGACACGATCGCCTGCAGTGCCCTATCAGGCGACAACGTGGAATCCATTCGAAATTTATTGGGGCAAAAAACCGCCATTATCGTGGGTCAGTCCGGTGTCGGAAAGTCCAGTATTATCAATGCGTTGTTGGGTGACGACTTGCTTCGAACGGCGGAGATTTCGGAGAAAAATCAGGAAGGAAAGCACACCACGGTAAATTCGGAAATGCTCGACATAGTGGGTGGTGCCAGAATCATCGATTCGCCCGGTGTGCGCGACTACGCACCGGCGCTGAGCGACAAGGATCAGGTTTTGCGCGGCTTTCGCGAATTGGAAAGCGCCGGTCAGTCCTGTCGTTTCGCCAATTGCCGGCACCTGCGAGAGCCCGGATGTGCGGTCAAGGACGGCGTCGAATCGGGGGATATCAGCGCCCGCCGTTACGAATCGTATCGACGTTTATATGCATTAACGGACAAGATCGACAGCCAGACGCAGTCACGACATTAGCCAGGCGGCCAACCCAGTGATCGCCCACCTAACAGGTGCAAATGCAGGTGAAACACAGTTTGCCCGGCGGCCTTATTACAATTCATCGCAACTCGATAGCCCGCAGCAGCGATTCCTTCATCTGCAGCAATTTTTTTCGCCGCCAGAAACAAATTACCGACCAGCGCCTCGTCACCCTCTTCGAGATCATTAATCGTTGCGACATGCTTGCGCGGAATGATGACGGCGTGGGTGGGTGCCTGCGGGTTGATATCACGAAAAGCGATAACGTGATCTGACTCGAAAATAATATCAGCCGGTATCTCCCCGGCGAGAATTTTGCAAAACAAGCAGTCGGACGAGTCCATGGGTAATACTCCTAGTCAATCGCTCTGCGGCCATAGAAAGCATGCGACAACGTGCCACCGTCCACGTACTCCAACTCTCCGCCCAGAGGCACCCCGTGCGCAATCCGAGATGCCAGAACTTCGTGCTTTGAGGCCATATCGGACAGATAGTGCGCGGTAGCATCACCTTCGACGGTCGGGTTGGTAGCGATGATGACCTCACTGATCGACTCATCCCGAATGCGATGTTCCAGAGCAGACAAACCGAGCTCCTCCGGACCAATGCCATCGAGCGGTGACAGGTGCCCCATCAATACGAAATACATGCCGCGGTAGCCGGTTGCGTCTTCGACCGCCATGACGTCGGCCGGCGACTCCACAATGCATAACTGGGTCGCATCGCGCCCACTCGCAGAACAGATAGAGCACAAGTCATGCTCCGAAAACATTCGACAGCGCGTACAGTGACCAATCCCGACCATAGCTTCCGCCAATGCGACAGACATCGCAGCGGCACCGTCCCGGTCTCGTTCCAACAAGTGAAATGCGATGCGTTGCGCTGACTTTTGGCCAATACCAGGCATGCAACGCAATGCGTCGATCAATTGAACCAGTAAAGGAGAGTAAGACACCTAGGAACTCTAGAACGGCAACTTCATTCCGGGCGGCAGCGACATGCCGGCCGTCATTCCGGAATATTTCTCCTGAACGGTACTCTCGACTTTGCGAGACGCATCGTTGAACGCTGCTGTTATCAGGTCCTCGAGCATTTCCTTGTCATCACCGACCAGCGAGTCTTCGATTTCGATGGAGTGCACCTGATGTTTGCAGCTCATCGTGATGCGCACCATGCCGCCTCCCGATTCTCCAACAACCATCAATGACGCCATTTCTTCCTGTGCCTTTTGCATGTCAGCCTGCATCTGCTGTGCCTGCTTCATGATCTGGCCAATACCACCTTTCATTCTTTAGCTCCGTTCAGTCATTTTGTGTGCCATTGATCAGCTCGATCGAGTCTGCGTTTAGTTCGGCGCCGAACATATCCTGCAACGATTTCACGTTCGGATCTGACTCCAGCGTCGCGATGGCCGCTTCGATTTTCTCGTCGGCTCGTCGCGTTTCTTCCTGCAGCGGCGTTTCATCGGCGGCTGCGCCAATCGTTATATCAACTATCAGCGGTTCGCCGAAGCGTTCGGACAGTACGTTTGCCAACGCATCCTTTCTCGGTCGCGTGAGCAACGACTCAGATCGTGGGTCAATACTGAGAAAGACTGTATTGCCTTCACGTCGCAAGTACGCACAATTTCCCGCAAGTAAGCGCACTGCTCCAGGCAAAGACATCTCGGCTACCAACGGACCCCAATCGGGTTCTTGCCAAGGTGTCGAACGCACTGCTACAGGACTTGCAGGCTCCGCATGGGCGACTTTCGGTGCTATGACTGCCTTTGGTTTGGTCTTTTCAGACGAGACCGATTTCCCGGCTAAAGGCTCGCCGCTGCCTCCCGCGGCTTTCGCCGGACGAAAAGACAACATCCGCAGCAAAGTCATCTCCGCCCCGCTACGCGGGTCGGGTGCAAGGTGCAGATCTCGTCGGCCTAGAATTGCGATTTGATAGAAGAGCTGCACGTCTTCAGCGGGCAGCGTGCTGGCGAGTTCGGCAAGCTCCGCGTCGGCGACATCGTCTTCAGTCTGAATCGCGCCGACGACCTGATGCACCGCAATTTGCTGCAGGACCCGGGACAGATCCTCCAGTAATCTTGCGTAGTCCGGGAATTGTTCGTCTATCTGCGCTATGGCTGCAATCACGCCGACCGCGTCGTCCCCGGCAAGTAATTTGATTAGTTTCGATACATGATCGCGGTCGATCGTGCCGAGCATCTTCGACACCGGAAGTTCTTCGACTTTGCCGCCACAGTAAGCGATAGCCTGGTCAAGCAGGCTCAGTGCGTCGCGCAGACTGCCATCCGCGGCCCGCGCCAGCAGTGCCAGGGCTGGCACATCAAATTCGATGCCCTCTGCTTCGCTAATGTGTATGAGTCTGTCCTGAATCAGCCGCGGCGTCAGTCGCGTAAGATTAAACTGCAGGCAGCGAGAAAGTACGGTGACCGGAAGCTTTTGCGGGTCAGTTGTCGCCAACAGGAACTTCACGTGCGGCGGCGGCTCTTCCAGTGTCTTCAATAACGCATTGAACGAACTCTTGGACAGCATGTGGACTTCGTCAATCAGATAAACCTTGAATCGCCCTCTGGCAGGCGCGTACTGAACGTTGTCGAGAAGGTCACGAGTATCGTCAACCTTGGTTTTCGACGCAGCATCGACCTCAATCAAATCTACGAATCGACCTTCATCAATTTCGTTACAGGCACTGCATTCCCCGCAGGGTGTCGCTGTAACGCCGGTATCGCAGTTCAGCGCTTTGGCCAATATTCTGGCAATCGTCGTCTTACCTACGCCGCGCGTTCCCGCGAACAGGTACGCATGATGCAAGCGGCCGGACTCCAGCGCATTCATCAGCGCGCGCAACACATGCTCCTGACCAACGGTGTCGGAGAAGTCTTTCGGGCGCCACTTTCGGGCCAGTACGAGATAGCTCATAGGTATTCCATCCGAGGCAGATCAGTGTATCGCAAGGCTGGCCCGGAGCAAGTGTGAAAAGTGGCCCGCGCCAGCCGCTCCCCGGCACCCGGCTTTACCGCTGCCGCTGCTCCCTTCCGGGCCTGACGGGGTTCACGGTTAACCGTCGCGAGGAAGCCGACGCGGACCGGCGGCGATTATCGCCGCTAGGCCGCAGCAACACAATCCATCGACCGCTCCAAATCCCGATTATTCCAACATCAACGATTCGGTGAATACTTCCTTGCGGATTTGTAACTCCCGCGAGTAAACCCGTTCGCCAGCTACGTAGGTCGCGCAAGAGGTCCGATCATCACCCAGGGTCATCAGGACGAACAACGCTTCTTCCAGATTGTTGGTGTGTTTCATTCTGTAGCCCAGAACAGGCGTCGCTTTGAGATCGAGCACGGTCAGATCTGCCTCCATGCCGACCGCAATGCTGCCGATCTTGTCATCCAGGTACAGGGCATGAGCAGCGCCTCGGGTCGCCAGGTAGTAAGCGTGGTGAGCACTAAGTGCGTAGCCATTAAGCTGTGCTACTTTGTACGCTTCGCTCATCGTTACGAGCTGCGAAAAATTCGTTCCAGCGCCCAGATCGGTCGCGAGACCTACGCGTACAGGCCGCTTTGGGTCCACCGCCTTTTGAATATCGAAAAGACCGCTACCGAGAAAGAGGTTTGACGTCGGGCAATGCGCGATCGCGGTTCCGGTATCGTGCAGCACCTGAAATTCCTCTTCATCCAGATGCACGCCATGGCCCAAAATACTGCGTTCGCCCAAATGACCGAAATGCGCATAGACGTCGACATAGCCTTTTTGTTCGGGGAATAATTCGCTGGCCCATGCGACTTCACTCGCATTTTCGGATACGTGCGACTGTAGGTAGGTGCCTGGGTTTTCTCGCCAGACAACGCCGGTTAATTCCATTTGTTCCGGGGAACTCGTCGGCGCGAAGCGCGGCGTGACGCTGTACAGGGATCGTCCATTGAGATGCCAACGATCGATCAAGTCCTGCGTCTGGTCATACCCTTCTTGCGGCGTTTCCAGTAATTCGTCCGGCGCATTTCTGTCCATCAAAACTTTGCCGGCAATATTGCGCATGTTGAGCTTTGTCGATTCCTCGAAGAAAACATCAACAGATATCGGATTAACGGTGCAAAACACGGATGATGTCGTCGTGCCACAGCGAATACTCTCGCGAAGAAAAACCTTGGCGGTCGCGCGGGCGTGCTCGCTATCCGTGAAGTTCTGTTCCGCAACGAACGTGTACTTGTGCAACCAGTCCAGAAGGTGTTTCCCGTACACACCGATGATCTCAGTCTGCGGGTAATGAACGTGACAATCGATAAAGCCGGGCATGATCAAACAATTCTGATAATGAGTTACCGCCACCTCGTCAGGCAGAGTCTTGAGCAGC